>CAIOIA010000089.1 GCA_903858295.1 uncultured Candidatus Peregrinibacteria bacterium
GGCCGCCTGGAAAGTGAAAGGCGATATGCACCGCCTGGTCGCCGACATGGACATAGTAGCCCTGGTAAAAACCCTGAACATCTAGCCGGAAAATTCAGCTTTTCAGAAAAAGTATTCACTAGCCGGCTGGACTGGGGATAGGTACTATTTGATTATCCTCCGCAGCATTTTTGTAATACAATTGCACCAGGCCATGTTTCCATAGTCGAATAACCATAATAATTATATATGAAGAACTCCAAGATTTTGTTGCTGATGACGCTAGCCGCACTATCCATAAGTGGCTGCGGCCTGCAGAATGCAGCAGTCGTGCCAACTAAGACAACTCCAGAGAAACAGGTCGTCGAGCCGGTGAAGACTCCGGAAGATACCACGAAGCCAGTCGAGGAAGACAAAGCTCCAGCCGACGAAGTGGCTCCGTATTTCCAAACCAAAGACATAACTTATAACGCACCGAAGAAGGTAGACACTCAGCTGGTATTGGCTCCATACAAATCCGACATGCAGACACTAAATGAGAATGAAGTGAAGGCTTATGAAGGAACTCCAGCTAAATGGGAGGATTTATCAGCCAAGTATGAATTCTATGACGCAGGAACTATTCACAAAGCTCCTTATGATGGCTGGAAACTGCTTGTCCTCGACATGGACTGTGAGGGCCCATGTATGTCCGCAAGTATTTTCAGATTCGCATGGGATCAGGATAACAAGAAGCTCGTAGAACTAGAGAAACTCTCGTCCACCGATTATGCGCCTACAGAGATGTCCGCCATCACCAACAACGCCGACAAGAAATTTGAGATTACTGGACTTACTTCTCCGCAGACAATTCTTCTT
This sequence comes from uncultured Candidatus Peregrinibacteria bacterium, assembly GCA_903858295.1. Lineage (GTDB taxonomy): Bacteria > Patescibacteriota > Gracilibacteria > UBA1369 > UBA1369 > CAIOIA01. The sequence continues at coordinate 838 of CAIOIA010000089.1, forward strand.
CCTGACGGAAGCAACTCTATAGAACTGATGACGAAGGATGCTGATTTCTACCATCTCTTCGATAAAGATTGGAATCCAGAGACGCCGAATGAATGGGGATATGTGTTTGTGGAGCCAGGCAAAGTGGCTTTCGTAGACCCGAAAGTCGGCAATGTGTACTTCTCGACTCAATTGATCGGATGCCTCTTCGTGAAATTACCTGATGGTACTCTCAGCACATACGGCTATGATCCGAAGCTCCTGGATGCAAAATATTATCAGCTCATAAACTGGACTGATAAATCTCAGCAGACTTCCCTATCCGATTATTACTCTGTATTACAGCATGGATGTGGAGTGGGTGGATCGTGTTATTTCGTAGAAAATGTGAAGAAGGACGATCTGGTGGAAGCAGGCAAGACTGGCAAAGGCGTAGTACTTTATTCCCCTAAGAATACAGCTCAATTACCGGCAGACAAAGACGGGAACATCACAGGAGAGAGTGGAGATGAAGCGCAGCTTGTGCTGAATCAGTCCTATAATTACTACAAGCAGATGGGGCAGTATGACTCATCTGATACTAAGAAACCTACACTGACTTACCAAGAATATTTGGCTGAACACCCAGTCCTCTACTGGCAGGATCCATTCGGAAGATTTTCGACCTTCATCAGAAATGATGTGAAGCCGGCAGCTGAGTGTGGCAAACCAGTGGTCTATCTGTACCCTCAGAAAACGATGGACGTAAGCGTGAAGGTAAACAATGTCGAGCTGACCAAAACAATCCCTGAATATGGTCGAGGCTGGAAAGTACAGGCAAATCCAGACGGAGAAATTCTAAATTATGCCGACGGTCTCAGATACCCATACCTATTCTGGGAAGGCAAGAAAGATGGTGGTATAGATGTGACCTCCGGCACAGTAGTAGCTAAGTCAGAAGTAGAGAAATTCCTGAGAACTAGTCTGGAGAAAATGGGATTAAATGCAAGTGAGAGCCGTGAGTTTATGGATTTCTGGCTACCTAGAATGCTCGCCGTAGATCAGCCATATATATTCGTAAGTTTCGCAGGTACAGAAGAATTCAACAAAGTTGCTCCTCTCGATATACAGCCTAAGCCGGACACATTGATCAGAGTATTCATGTATTATATGCCGATGAATTCTCGCGTATCCGTGCCAGCTCAGAAGCTTAGCAGCAAGCCACGCCGCGGCTTCACAGTAGTGGAGTGGGGAGGTACATCCAGTGACGGTTGGCAGACCAGATAATTCAGAAATTAATTCTAAGAACGATGAATAACAATAAGAGCGCGTTAACAATTAGTATACTACTGCTGGTTAATGCGCTCTTATTAGGTGGCTGCGCATGGACAGATCTAGACAGTTCTGTCGGTGCCGGCAAGAAAATAGTTGATGACAATTTGGAGAAAGGTCAGCTAAGTTCGACAGACGCCAAGAGCTATATAGAAGGGCTTTCTACAGAGAATATTACAGATAACGTGATAGGCGTAATTCTGCCTCATCATCTGTTGGTGGCAAGCTTCATGGATAAATTCTATCAGCAATTAACTGCGAAGCTGAAGGAAGAGAAGAGAGAAATTTCACGGGTGATTCTGATCAGTCCAAATCATTTCGGTTATGGATATAATTTCATACAGAGTACTGACGAAGCCAATGCGAAGGATTTCGCCGTGAAGCTGGACATGGCTGATATAAGCGCTTTGAAGCGGGCTGGAGTCATGGCCATCGAGCCGAAATATTTCCCGAGAGAGCATGGAGTGACCACTCATTTCTCATTTCTAGATAAATATTTTCCTAAGGCGAAAGTAATACCAGTGATACTGAAGAGAGATACTCCACAGGAAAAGCTCGACGCATTGGTGAGAGAATTAGTCACTCTGGATGGACAGACTCTGGTGATCGCCAGCATAGATTTCTCGCATTACTCTGCGGAAGAAGCGTCATTGCAGAATGATGGCAGAATGGTAGCGTGGCTCAGTGCATTAGGAAATTGTGATGGGAAAGCCGCAGTAAATTGCCGCGCGAAAAACTTCTCCGATGTAGAAGCATTGCATGTGAGCAAAGATATCTCAGTCCAAGACGCAGTAGGAGTAGATTCCCCTGAGGCAATATATGTGATGAATAGCTTGATGCGCGGTCTAGGAGCCAGGGATTTCCAATTATGGCGCAGAACCTCCAGCGCCAGCCTTCTCGGCGGCAGCAGACCGGAAGACAACACCAGCCACCTCTTCGGCAGTTACGGTAGGAATCAGTAACCTTATGCAACCCATACAGTCAGTTCAAAGTCTGGGAAGCTACTCTCAGAGAAATTCGGAGTGAGGGGCTTAAATACGCCATTAAAAAATCGCAAAAATGACGCAAGTGACTGAGTAAAAGCACTCCAGTCGCCCGGGATGCGCGAACCTAAACAGAAGTAAATCACTGCACAGGCAGGCAACAGTCATTTTTGTGATTTTTTTGTGGCTTATTTAAGCCCCCGAACGCAGCTTTCTCTGGGAGTAGCTTCCCAGACTTTGAATGGTTAGATGGTCCAAATTCTCTCAGCTACTCAGTTTTTCCAGATGTTTGTATTCCTCCCATCTGCTCCCAGGCTTATCTCTAAAACTCTTTGTAACCCATGCATAGAAAGAAACAGCACCGGTGCTGGAATTTTCTGGAGCTAGTTTCCCAAGTATAGAAGCACAATACAGTCTCAGGACCTTGCAATCCATAAGTTGCTCAGGAGTAAATTCTGGATGAAGCTTGCTCAACTCGACGAATGGTCCGAATTTAATCCTTCTATGAAACCTTATCATACCATCATGGTCACCCTCAGTTGGTGCTTCATCAAATAATTTCATCATGATAGTCTCAATGTCAGTCTTTAATAGTTCAATATTCTCATTAATTAGGGATTTTCTCTCTCTGACTTTTATCGGTCCTCTTATGTGTGGAGGCTGCTCATCCAGATTCCCAGCTGGTTGTCCGGCCTTAATTCTCTCTCTCAACTCCAGTATTATCTCGCTTACCACCCTGATATCACCCGGTAATTCCTCCGGTTTTTCCTTAAGTTTGGCTTCAATCAAACCCATCAGCCGATCTACCAATTGTGCATGTAGTTCATTCCCGTCAATTGGATTTTCAATTCTTCCTTTGTCTTTTCCCATAATAATAATTTAAAATATTCCACGTTATGATAGAACTATTCCCAGATTTGTCAACCACAAAAAACAATGGAACAAGTGAGAATTGTAGGACAATCAGGAGGTGATGATAGCTTGAGGGCGGGTGATATAGAAGAAATAGAGAAAGCGCACGCCTTGATAGTCTGTCATGGACAGACTCAGAAGAACGCTGGTCTGCATTCAGATACCATCTATGATGAACTACTGACCAATAAAGGCGAGAGACAGGCGGAACATTTAGCTGATTTCTTGCCGTCAGCGCCGACCAGAATAATACTTTCTCCATCTCTTCGTACGAAGCTCACAGCGAATGCGATTATAAGTAAGTTCCCACGAGCGGATGTGTCGGAATGGCCTATACAGGACTTCACAATTCTGAATCCGGATAAACATCAAAATCTTTCTGAAGAAGACAGAAAATTATACATTCAGAGATATTGGCAGGATGCGAACCCACAATACAGAGATGGTGGAGTGGCCGAGTCATTCATGGGGTTCTGGCAGAGAGTGAAAATGTTTCGTGAGGGTATTTCTCGCTTAGTCCCTGGAGCGCTTGTCATCACGCACGGACAATTTATGAGAATGATAAAACTACAGGAAATCTATGAAAAGCCGGACCGGAACGCTATGGATAATTTCCATATGTGGGAAGACATGTTCCAGATTGCTCACACGGCACGAATTGCCATGGCGAAAGGTGAATATATAGATTTTCCGAAAGCGTCACATTTACCTCCAGATCTGATTACATATTAGGAGTTGCTGGCGGGGTTGGCGGAGTCGGCGGCGCAGTGATACTGCCCGGTATTTCTGGCTGAGTGGATCCACTCACCGTCGGTGCAGGCGAAGAAGCAGGAGGCGTTTTGCGTTTCTTGATTATGAAGAGAAATATCAATCCGATGAGTAATGCCAGAGGTGCTATCAGCACCCACCAGTAATCATAGATATTGAAAGGCACTGACTCTGCGAGATGGAAATTAATTTTGAGGGTATCTGATCCGGCATTA
>CAIOIA010000090.1 GCA_903858295.1 uncultured Candidatus Peregrinibacteria bacterium
AAGAATTGACTGAAAATACTGTGAAGATATTGACTTCAGTGTCTGAAAAACGGCAGAAAGAAAGATTGGCCGCAGGACTTGAGATTGGCGATAAAGCTCTAGGACTTGCCCATCTGGGGATTTGCGGAGGAAGCACTCCCGCGCCACTTTATAAGGCGTTGGGACTAGACGAGCGCGTGGATTGGTCTAAGACCGATGTCTATCTGACGGATGAGAGAATTGTCCCTCGAGATGACGCAAGGTCTAATTCACTCATGGTTAGAGAAAGTCTGTATGCTGGCGAGAATGAGAAGAATCTTGCTTACTTCCACGATTTCATGACTGAATTACCTGTGGAAGAAATGATTGAGCAGTATGTGGAAGAATTCTCTCTGGTGCCAGATGAACAGCTGGATTTGGTGATTCTGGGCGTGGGACCTGACGGACATTTCGCATCGATATATCCTGGATATCTAGATAAATCCCGTATCGCTGATGATGAAGGAGAGACTGCAATTCTCAGCCAGACTGATGTGTTTGAGGTGCGGGAGAGGGTCACTTTGACTGCAGAAATTGTCGAGAAAAGTGCGCAAATAATTATCGTGATGAAAGGTAAGGCGAAGTTATCAGTACTGGAGGAGATAGAAACTGGTAGAAAAACTGCTGAAGAATTCCCTGTGAAATATCTGCTGGAAGGAAATTCAGCAGAGAAAGTGAAGATTTATTACTGCGAATAATTATTGGCTCAGAGCTGGGCTTCTATTGTCTTTTTCAGAGACTCCAACCCCTCGCCAGTCACTGTAGAAGTAAAGCATGGGTGAAAACGCTGGAATGTGTGTGCGATAGCCTCCAGATCAAATTCGGGGCTTAGCTGATCTATTTTGTTGAACACATATATAGTCGGCTTGTGATCTGCCTGAATGTTCGCGAGCACCTCATTGACTACGTCTATCTGGCGCTGATAACGCGGATTACTTAGGTCTATGACATGCAGCAATAAATCCGCGTGCAAAGTCTCTTCGAGAGTGGATTGGAAGGACTTGATCAGATTGGGCGGTAGGTCACGGATGAAGCCTATCGTGTCGGTGAGAAGGACTTCAATCCCACGATTCGCGAGATAGAGCTTCCCTACTCTAGTGTCCAGTGTCGCGAAGAGTTCGTTGGCGGCATAGGCCCCCTTCTTCGTGAGAGAGTTTAGCAGACTTGATTTTCCGACATTGGTGTAACCTACTATACCTATGGTCATGAAGTTTTTGCGTCGACGACCGGCGCGGTGCAGCTCACGATTGCGTTTGGATTTCTCCAGATCTTTCTCAATTTTCTCGATATGAAGCGCGATGTGGCGTTTCATAATTTCAGTATTGGTCTCACCGATACCGCGACCGCCAATCCCCCCACCCTGCCTGGACAATATCATACCCATGCCGTAGATGCGTGGGCCCATATGACGTAGACTAGCGAGCTCGATCTCCAGCTGGGCTTCCTTCGTCTCCGCGTGCTTCTGGAAAATTTTCAAAATCAGATCTATACGATCCCAGACTTTGATATTTACCTTAATTAGAATCTCGCTGAGATTATAGGTCTGAAGAGGCTTTAATTCATTATTGATAATAATAATGTTTGCCCCAAGTCTGACACCCTCTTCCATCAATTCCTCCAGTTTACCCGACCCGATGTAGGTCTTGTAAACCGGAGAAATTTTCTTCTGATAAGTCTTAAGCAGTACTACTCCACCATAAGTTTTAATGAGACTCTCCGCTTCAGAGAGACGATTCTCGGCTTCCTCTGGAGACATTTCCAGAGGTATACAGTCCACTAAAATTGCTTTGAGCATGAGATTATTATTGAGCTAAGACAGGCATTACACCGTAACTGAGATTATAGATATTTCCAGCTAATTCAATAAGTTTTAATTCGTTCATCGGTGCTGTGAGAGAATTAGCCTTCACTGCTGCCTGTGAAACTGTGTAGAGAGTATCGCCTATATAGAGAATGCGTTCAATAGTCTCTTCGTAATTACTGAGATATCCGTTGGCGATGAGCTCACCCTGTTCTTTCGCATTCAGATGAGAAATTTTAGCCTTCAGTTTGAAACCGTTTACCATATCCAGTCCGTATACATATGCGCCTACGAATACAGTCTTAGGATAGACATATGAAGAATCCTGACAGCTATTCGCTCCGTCGCATTTGTTGTCACAGATGGTGACACCATTCTGATATGTGCATGTCGGAACACATACTGAAGTGCAGCTGGATGGGCATGTAGAGAATGTATAATCCTTGCAGATTTTCTCTACTTTTGGCATCTCGGTGACTGTGATTGGGAAGGCAATTAAGTCTTTACTCTTGTCGAAAAGCAATGCTTTGTGATTGCTCAGGAGTTCAGAATAAGTACCCTGATCTCCGATGCTTTCTGTGAATAATTGTTTTGGTTTGGTCGGATCGGACACATCGAACAGTCCCATTTTGAAGCCTTTTACAGCTGTGTAATAGACGAAACTCTGGTCTTTCTCAATCTCAGCCGGATCGACATCTTTACCAAAACCTATGATATGAGTGTCATCATATGGCTGGAGATAATCGCTGTATCCTGGGATTTTCAGCTGACCGAGAGTTTGAGGATTTTTCGGATCTGATAGGTCGATGACGAAGAGCGGATCTACGCTTTTGAATGTCACCAGATAGCCTCTATCCCCCATAAATCTTACTGAGTAAATCTTCTCTCCGGGCGCGAGATTCTTCAGATAGCCCTGCAGCTTCAGAGAAGAATCCAGGATGTAGACATTGTTTGCTGTAGTGCTTTGACCGGGAGTGTAGTCACTAAGAGTGGTGGCAATGCGGAAGTTTCCTTTGAATTCATCCATAGAAAACTGATTGAGAATTGTCCCTGGTACAAGCCCCTCCGCCTTATAGTCTATCTGTCCATTGCTGAGAGCAAATCGATATATCTTAGTGTTTTCATTCTGAGTGTAATAGTATGGCCCACTCCAATCTGTCGAAGCTACATATAAATTATTCGGTGAAGCATATACATTATCGCCGCTTCCTACCAGGACGCTGCTGGAAACTGATTTGGTGAGATCACCAAGAGGAATTGCAGAAGTAATCAGGAAATTGAATGATTTCGGCTTAGGCATAATTCTGATGGCAGTACATGGCACAATCAGCTGATTCTTCTGATCCTTCGAGTCGTTCATAGTCGGAAGGAAATTGCTATAATCCGGCTTCGCATCGCCTGTGTAATAAGGGATGTATGGATATTTGTTCATTACCATGTAGAGCGTCGAGCCTATTTTACGAGAAGTCTGGTAATTGCCGTCATAGTCTACAGTTCGAGTAACTTTCGGCTTACTGCGGTCGGAAATGTCGACAATGTATACTTTGGTGCGTGTCTGTCCGTAAGAAGGCATGGCGATTTTCGCTGAGATGGATGCGTCGGAAGAGTATGGCATAGGATAATTAGTGTAGGCACTGCCCATGGCAATCAATTGATTACCGTCGACGTACATCTCTGTGGGATAGAAAGACTGGTCAATAGGCCCGAGCTGGAAGCTGATTAATTCTTTCATGCTGGTCGCAGGATAGGCTTCTACGATTCTGATGGTATTGCCCTTAATCAGATAAATATATTTCCCATCATTCTTGACGATGTCTGCCTCGTCCACTCCATCTACCTGGAGATTTGTGGCTGAATAATCCGGACCGCCGCCTACGACAGATTCTACGGCAGGGGCTGCGACTGGAAGTGCTGATTTACTTTCGCTAGGGGCTGGCGCACCTACTGCGTCGTTTCGCATAGGTGTCATCATATCGTAATAAATCGGTGGTCGAGGTGGCTGAAGCTCTGAAAATCTTTCTTCAAGGTCTTTACATGACTGCGCCTGTATGAGGCCATCTCCGTTTAATTCCTGATAAGTGCGACTTGATTTGTCTCTTATATCAGCTCGAATTCTCCAGATAATTTCCGACATCTCGTCTCGAGTGATCTGCTCATCGACATAGCTGACTGAGAGTGGGATAGCATTATCTGCCTGGAGTGCTTCTATATAGCCTCGGAACCAGACTGCAGGATCCTTGTCTGCGTGATTCAGATTGAAACCGATAGCGATAATTTTCGCCGCTTCTGCGAAATTAATCGGTTGATCCGGCTTGAATGAGCCATCAGGATAACCGCCTATGATATTTGCGGACTTGGCAGCACATACAAATGGAGCGAACCATTGATCTGTGACATCGGAGAAACATTTCTCGCCCGCTGCCTTCATATCCGGTATCGCGCCTATGAGGATTTTCGTAAATTCAGCTCTGTTTATAGTTTTCGTTGGGCCGAAAGTCCCATCTGCATAGCCCTGAACTATATTATTCGTTTTCAGATAATTTATGGCCTGATTGTATGTCGTGTCAGACGTCACATCTGTGAATGTGCCCGGAGAAGTCTGTGCCAAACTCGCGGCCGGTATAAGACTCAGGGCATAGCCGAGTAGTAGGAACTTAGCCAGAGTGATTTGAATTTTATTCATTTGATGTCTTGGTTAAATTATTTAATTGCATACAATATAACCCCGTTTTACTCAGAAATTACGGGCACTTAAGAAATTCTACTTGTCTGATATTAAATTTGTTTCAGTATGGCCAGGCTGACTGAAAAATATTTAGAAAAGTGACTCCTGTAAAGCTTCCTGCTGCTTGACGGCCCTAGGCTGATAGGAAGGCACATAGAATCCCTGCGTCAGAAGTACTTTCACACAGCGCCCCAGCGCCTCTACATCTCTGATGGCATTGTGAGCTTCTTCGAATCTCTCAGCCAGGAGAAACTGATGGAGTTCCATGAGTTTTGGGGCTTTGTATCCCCCACTTCGCCCAGGTAATTTGCAGAGATCTCGCGTCCGCTCCATGGAGCAATATATTTCTGCTGGAAGGAAGTCTGTATTGATGCCTAGTCTTTCGAATTCGTAGGCAACAATTTGACGGTCAAATTCGATGTTGTGCGCTATCGCTATATCGGATGTGGAGAATAGAGCCTGAATTTCGCTTACCACGGCAGAGAAAGGAGGCATAGCGGAGACAGTCTGATCAGTAATCCCAGTGATGCGAGAGCTTTCTGATGGGATTGAGATAGGTGGTTTGATCAGCTGATTGTATCTAGAGAGTTCTACTAGATGTCTGGTTTGCGGATTGAATTCGTAAGTGATGGCCGCAAATTGGATGACGTAAGGCTGGGCTGACAAATCCCCTTCTCTGACTGGAAGACCGGTAGTCTCTGTGTCGAAAATTATGATTTTCATGGGTGAGATTAAAGATGACCAAGCATAGATTGATGGGGCTGGCGGAGTCAAGGGAATGGAACAAATAAAGGACTTCCTTTCGAAAGTCCTTGGTTCACGCAGCCTTCCTTGACTATATTATTGTAGACTATGCTTCTGAATTTGGAAAGAATTTTGATAAATTTTATGTTTATTTTATTTTGAGTTAATAACCATATGTGAATATAAGCTTGCCTAATGGCGTGGGATTGGGATGGCTCCGTAGTCTTCCTTGACAGAAGATCTACTGGGGTTCGATTCCCCACAATTCCACCACCGTTGGGCATCATAAATAGTTGGAATTGCTTCGCAACGGAGGCGAGTCCAATTAGGCATTGCTTCGCAATGGTTGTTTTGTCCCGCATTAGGCGGGACTTGAGACCGTCATGACGGTCTCTATGGTGCCGAGGGGCGGAGTTGAACCACCGACGCAAGGATTTTCAATCCTTCGCTCTACCGCTGAGCTACCCCGGCCCGGGGTGAAATCTGGAATGTCTGGAGAATGTTCTTGCGGATGCTTTTGAAATTTATAGTAAAGTCTGGCGAAATTCAAACTTATTTTATTATATTCTTCTTGAGACTTGACAGATATGTGTTTATAGTATAGAATATTATGATGACATTTGAAATATAGGACAAGAACGCAGGGAGAAGATTGCTTTCGTTAGCGATTATCGAAGACAGCCTCTTCCCTGAGTTTGATTATTATGGAATTTCTTTCCGGTTTATGCCGGCCTTCAGTCCTGGACTTTGTCCCGGCTGCGGCTAGATTAAGCCTGTAAGACTGCGACTCTTTCTTAAACTGTCGCTTTCAGATTTGGTCACCTGATT
>CAIOIA010000091.1 GCA_903858295.1 uncultured Candidatus Peregrinibacteria bacterium
CTTGTAGAGACGTATCCTTTAGCTATGAGTTTGCAGTTAAAATTTAAAAAATCTCTCCCAAACTGGCTCAAAACAGACCGTTACACCTTCCTTTATTACTGTTCTTTTTTCATCCCATGTAAGTACGGTGAGTTTATCGACCTGCAGTTCCTGGCCTGCTTCAATTAGCGCTTTTAATTCCCTTTTTTCCACATCAGGAGTATTAACTTCATAAGTAACTTGTATTAGTTCGGTCACCATTGAGCCATTTCTCAGAACAAAATCAATCTCACGGTCATTTCTGGTTTTGTAATAAAACAAATCACGGTTTGGTTCAAACCCTTGTTTAACAAGCTCAGTAAACACAAGATTTTCCAGCAATTTGCCAGTGTCGGGAGAATGCTGGATTGCTTTGGCAGTGATAAACCCATTGTCAACCACGTAAGCCTTTTTTGGAGACTTTAATCTTTCACCAACTTTGTGGGAATAGCGGTTCAATGAAAAGATCATATAGGCCTCGGTTAGATAGCCCAGGTATTTATCCAAAGTCGCGCCACTGCGAAACCCAAGAACATTTGCTATTCGTCGGAGGCTGTATTGGCTGGAAATATTGTTGACCAGATATGATCCCAAATTGTCTATATTTCCAGCAAATCTCACTTTATGCCTTTTTACCACATCTTTAAAAAGAAGTGAGTCAAAGAGGACATCCAAATACCCTTTTGGATCAAGATCTTTTAGAGTCACCTCAGGGTAACCGCCACTCACCAGATATTGTCCCATGAAACGTAAAAGATTACCCTTTTCCACTGGAAGAAAAAGTTTGTCTGGAGAAATCTCATATTTTTTTGCGCGCAAAAATTCTTGGAAATCAAAAGGCAGTATTTCGACCGGTATGTTTCGGCCGGTGAGAGCTGTGGATAATTCCCTGCTTAACAGACGGGCATTTGATCCTGTTAATATTAAATTGTAACCCTCCCGATGCAGACGATTTACGAACAGTTCCCATTTTGGCAGATTTTGTATCTCATCAAAGAGAATTGTTTTGGTGTCACCATAGACTTCGTGTAGTTTCTGCATCAGTTCATCGTAATCAAGATTTTCGCCTGGGATGGTTTCATCGTCAAAATTGAAATAGGCAAAGGGGCGATCTTTTAGAAGCATGAGAGAAAATACTGACTTCCCTGCGCGACGTGGTCCTAAAATCACTTTTATCAAATCTGAATCAAGCCATTTTTTGGCTTCTGCAGCCTTCGTTCTTTCTATGTATGGCAAAGACAAGAACCTTTCTTTTTCCTGTTTTTGCTTTAAAATGGTGTTTTTGAGCATATTTTATATCATACTGAGCAGGATCCATCTTTTTTGACCAGTACAAATACTATAGTGCGCAGAATCGGAAAAGTCAAACAGGTATCTATTTCAATATAGAAAATACTTTGTCATGGGCATCATGAAATAGCCTTGAAGTACCTGGCCACCTTCTTCAGCGAGCTGGTGAGGACGCCCGGATCCTGGAGAAAACACAGAACGAGATATTGCTTGGCTGGATCCAGGCCGTAGTAGTGGCCAGGGTGAAGATATATGCCTGTCTGATTCAGCAGGTCGATCACGAGGTGCTGATCTGATTTGTGCGCGGTGCTAGCTTCCAGTAGACAATAAAATCCGCCGTCGGGTTTGTGAAGCTTCAGGTGTGCCACTTTACGCAGGAGACTTGCGGCCAGGCGGGAATTCTTCTCTATCTGGGTGGCGAATTTATACCTCCAATTTACCGAATGCTTGATGATATCCGGCAGCACAGTCTGGCTAATCTGATTCAGTGTCAGGAATGTGTCGGCCATATATTCCACCGATTGATACAGAGTATTTACGGCTTTCTGCGGGCCGAAGAATGTCAGCCATGAGAGCTTGAAGCCGGGAAGAGCGAAGCTATTGCTGAGAGTCTGGAGAGACACTATCACCTGATTGCCTGTGGAGATGGATTCTGTGATAGGAAATTCTTTCTTATCGAACACGAAATCTGATAAGGATTCATCCATGACTACAGCGATGTTTCGGCCCTTAATCATTGCGAAAAGTGCAGTGAGAGTTTCCGGGCTCTGTACTGCGCCTGTAGGAAGATGCGGTGACATCAGAAATATCGCGCGTGTATGCGGAGTGATAGCTTGTCGCAGAGAATTGAGATCTATCTGCCATCCATTCGTAGGGTCCAGATCGAAGTATCTGATCTTCTGATTGAGGAAGCCAGCCACTTCTTCGAGTGATGGATTATGAGGGCGGGGAGCCAGAATAGTGCTGTCGGAAGGCGCAGGGACTGATGTGCGGCGAGTGACTGCTGATGCACTGGCGGTGCTGCTGCCGAAAAGCTTAATCAGATAAAGATAACTTTGATTGATCCCAGGACTGAGTAGAATTCTCGCAGGGTCCACTTCCTGTCCGAATTTCCTATAATAATCGCTTATGGCCTCGCGCGCAGACAGCTCGCCTTTCGCTGTAGGATAGTAGTATGGATACTCGAAGACGTTTCCGAAAGCAGTCTGGATTTTCTTGTTAGCCAGTAGGCTATCGTAGAAAGTAAAATCGGCGAATGAGAGATTGATTACCGGCTTTCTGGCTTTCAGACGCTTACTTATGGCAAGCTGTATGGTTTGCAATGTCATAGTTTTCAGAGGGTTAAAGTAAGGCTATATATGGTGTCAGCCGACAGGAAGAGCAGGCGCGAGCCTGTCGGGTCATATTGGATTTTGGTGGGGATTGGTAAGTCGCTGGCGGTGTACAGCGTGGTGACTGTCCCGTCTGTGAGATTAATTTTCTCCAGGTTGAAGCCATCAATGGTGCTACTCGCTGAGTCGCCGATAGGGGACGCAAATATCAACTCATGCTCATTTATCGGCAGCATACTGGACAATTCGCTTCTCATCTGAGTCAGCTCAAGTGTGGAATTATCTATACTGCCTCGATATATCTCAGTCTGGAAAGTGACCGGGTTACGCTTCTGTATAAGGAAATCCCTCTCCATCCAGCGGAAAGCCATAATGTTCGGCTCGGATACAATCAGTTTTCTGGTTTTATCCTTCAAATCAATTACATATAGACCCACCTTATCCGGATCAGACTGATCCAGAAGAGCAATGCGAGTGAATGACTTATCTGGAATCAATTCATATCTGGAAATTCGACGTAGGAAAGTAGTGAGAGCGATAGGAGAGAAAGGGCGACCGGCCAAATCGAGAGAGTAGAGAGTCTGGTCTAGTGTCTGAGGATTATCGGCTAGATATAGGGCATGAGAATTGTCAGCCGTATAGAAATAAGATGTACCAGTCGGAATAGATGTGACCTCTGGAGTGCCCTGCTGCGTCTGGATAAGATCAATCTGCTTCGAATTATCCAGCAGATAATTCTCTCCCGTAGACGCGATCTGGAAATTTCTTATGGTCTGGAAATTAGCAAGACTGTTATCAAGACTAGTCCAGAAAGACAAAGGCAGAGATAGATTAAGCCTATTCAAGTGATCAAGCAGTACAGGCTTCTGTGCGAAATCCCGGCCCGGATTCCAGTCACCTATAGGCTGCATAATTGGAGTCGATTGAGATGATCCGGAGGAATCTGCTTTGATATTCTTAGAATTGTAATCCCTTAACAATATATAAACAGTAAATCCCAGGCAGCAAAGGAGTAGAAATATCAATATATATTTTTTGTATTTTGTCGGAAATTCCATTGATTTTGTTTCGTGTATGCCCACTGAATAGTGGATCTAAGCAGAGAATATGTCCTGTAGATGCGTGATACGCGCCTCAGGCACACCCTCTCTCTGCAGCTTCAAGTTTATAGAGATAAGATCAAATTGCCAAGAGCAGTGTGCGAGGCTCTTCAGATGAAGGAAAGCCCTGGCAGAATGCACCAGAGTCAATCGTTGCCTCCAGCCAATTTGTTCATCAGCAAAGCCGAATTTCGGGGCGCCAGACGCAGCTTGCATGGCCGCTCGGCGCGTCTTAATCTCGAAAAAAACGATTCGGGAGTTATGCGACATGATCAGATCCAGCTCGCCACCTCTCATGGAGAAATTTCTGTGCAGAAGTGTATAGCCGAGATTTTCGAGATATTTCAAAGCAATTTTCTCGCCAAGTCTACCGAGTTTTTTGGCGTATAGATGGTCTGGAGTGGACTTTGTCCGTTTGAGCATAGTTATATCTGGGGAGTCAATCAGGAATATTTTATTATTGGTGTATTAAATGAAAGTAAAATATTATTAAAATATTTATTAAATGGAAGGAAATTTCCGAGTACCGCCGCATTCACTGGAAGCTGAGAAAGCCGTATTGGGTTCGCTGCTCATCGACAAGGAAGCCATCATCAAGATCGCGGATTTGCTCTACGCGGAGGACTTCTACCATGATGTGCATGGTCTGATTTACCGGGCTGTACTGGATCTGTATGAGAGGCGTTCGCCCATAGATTTGCTGACTGTAAGGTCTATACTCGAGGATCGCAAACAGCTGGATCTGATAGGTGGTGCGAGTTATCTCGCCATGCTGAGCTCTGAGGTGCACACTTCTACCCATATCTACAATTACGCTTTGATAGTGAAGCAGAAGTCTACTCTGCGTAAGCTGATCAAGTCGGGCGATCTGATTACCGGACTGGGATACAATCAAGTCGAGCCTGTGGAAGTACTTCTGGAGCAAGCCGAGAAGTCACTTTTCGGTGTGTCGCAGGCTTCCATCAAAGAGAAATTCATACATATTAAAGAAATTCTAAACGCCACCTACGACAAGATCACCGAGCTGCACGATCCGAATACTCGCGACAAATACCGCGGCGTGCCGACAGGATTCAAGGATCTGGACTATATTCTTACCGGTTTCCAGCCTTCTGATCTGATAATACTCGCTGCCAGGCCGGCTATGGGTAAGACCGCTCTCGCTCTGAATATCGCGCAGAATATAGCCAAGACCGGACGCTCCGTGGGCATCATCTCTCTGGAGATGAGTAAGGAGCAATTGGTGGAACGCATGTTCAGCTCGCTTCTGGCTGTGGATTCCTGGAAAATCAAGATGGGGAAGCTGTCAGAGGAGGACTTCATGCGGATCGGGGCTGTCATGGATGATCTCTATGCCATGAAAATATTCATCGATGATTCTGTGGGGAATTCCATCACAGAATTGCGTTCGAAGGCTCGCCGCCTGCAGATGGAGCATGGACTGGATATGATAGTGGTGGACTATCTGCAGCTGATGACTGTAAATGGCATGAATGGAAATGCGAATAATCGCGTGAATGAGATATCGGAAATTTCCCGTTCGCTGAAGTCTCTGGCGCGCGAATTGCGAGTGCCTATCATGGCTCTCTCCCAGCTGTCACGTGCGGTGGAGCTTAGGCCTGTGAAGATACCTCAGCTCTCTGATCTCCGTGAATCAGGCGCGATAGAGCAGGATGCTGATGTGGTGCTGATGATGTATAGAGAGGATTATTATGAGGAGGATACTGAGAGGGCAGGGATTACGGACATCTTCATACGCAAGCACAGAAGTGGGCCTGTAGGGCGAGTAGAATTGGCTTTCAAGAAAGAGCAAATGACATTCGTATCTGTGGAGAAATCCAGACGATTTGAAGGAGATTTCGGAGAATAATTAATAAAATTACTATGAGTGAAGCACAGCGGGATTTTATCATTCGAGAATATCAGGCCGGAGATCATGCGCAGGTCTGCAAGCTTATGGAGGATTTTCAAGGGTATTTAGCTAGTGTCGACAGTATGAAAATTCTTCTGGTAGATGAGGATTATGGCAAGAAATATACTGATGGGACTCTAGAGGATTTGCCGAAAATCAATGGCAAATTCCTGGTGGCAGTAGAGGCTAATTCACCTGAGAAAATTGTCGGGCTGGCGGTAGGTGCAGCTCCGGAACCAAGTAAAGCTTTCTATGATTTGCTCGGGCATATACCGAAGAAGGAGGGAAGAATTCTGGAACTTTTCGTAGTTGAGGAGTGCCGTGGACGAGGCATAGCGAGAGAATTACTCGCAGAATTGGATAAATTTTTTCTGGAAAATAAATGCACCCATGTCAGACTCTCTGTCATGGCCGACAATACGAATGCTCATCAGGCCTATCTGAAAATGGGATACCGCGATAGAACTATCGAAGTTTTGAAAAAAATTATTTGATGATCGCCGTAGTGCGATTAGCGGCTTGCTTACGCCTGGTAGGAGTTGTCCAGGATTTGCATTTGGAATATGTTTTGTCAGCCTGATCCAGGAAATGTAGACAGAGTTTCCTCTTTCTGCCGGCCAGAAATTGTCTGATTGCCTCGCAGTGCGCTTTGTGATTTGCAGTGAAGAATATCACAGGCAGATATTTCTGTTTATGCAGAATCGCATTCAGAAGCAATCGCCCCACCCTACCATTCCCATCTTCGAACGGATGAATCTGCTCGAATCGACAATAGAACTCCAGAGCCAGTAATGGCGGATAATGCTTTTGTCTTAGGGATTTCTGCAGCCATGCGAATAATTGACGCAGTTTCCTATTTACCAGCTCAGGCGAGCTGGTCTCCTGATTTCCCGGGGCGGTATTTTGGATTTTTTTCCATTGCCCTACCATGAGAGGAGACTCCAGCCCTTCCAAGAGCTTGCGGTGTAGCAGTTTGAGACATTTTCTGTTGAATCGGAATTCCTTGGAAAAGGTGAATCTGATCGCATTTCTGGAGTTGATGGCCTCCTGTTCAATACTTGTGCGTGGTCTCTTCAACTCTTTGTTCCAAGCATTTTCCAGATCTTTTCTTGTGATCTTCGAGCCCTCCGAGCGATTGGAGTTGAATGTGAAGATAATGCTTAAATAATCTACTAATTTCCTGTGCTCTGCTGCAAATAATTCGTTGTTCGCAATACATAAATACCAATAATGCATCTGCTCCAGCCTATCCAGCTTCACAAATGGAAATTGATTTGTGACATCCGCGTCCAGCTTTTGGACTTCCTGAAGAGCGATATTATCGAAGAATTCCAGATATATGTGCTTGAGATATGGTGGCAGGGTGGTGCCCAGATTTCTGGAATACTTTCCATACTGCAGGTAGAAGTAAGGAGTATTTTTGATAACTTTTTTTACGAGATATTTGGCCTTCATGGTTAACTTTTTTAACCGATATTTTGATAGATAAGTAAAGTATAGACTAAAGACATCCTTTAATAAAGGGATGAATTCTCTATGCCTTAGACGTAGACGCTTGGAAACAGTTAACTTATTTATTGCTGATTTTCTATGGTCCGGATTGCGCGAGACGTTCGACCACAGTGATGCTGCGATCGGTAAGTATATTGCCGTGGGTGTCGCGGAGATTCTTCAGGCGGACGCCGTAGCGTTCTTCGGGCTGCGCGGTCTGGCCATTTAGGAAGATGTCTACGTCTTTCGATGTGGTGACTACTTTCTGTATGGACAAGGCGTCCGTAAGTTCTGGATGGGTAATATTTAAGTCTGTGATCGCATAACTGAATGGGTCTGCCGCGAAAGTCTGATTCAGGTCTTCATTGAAATGCAGGGAAATTTTATTTAATTCAGTGTTTTCTTGCAGAGTGAGAATTGGAGGAGATGTGTCAGGCAATACCTTCAGACTCAGCTGAATATCCTGATTTAGAGGGCCTTCCCAGAATGCGAAATTTTCACGACCATCGAAGCTGTCGCTTTCGATGCGATATCCGCGAGGCAGCTCAATAATCACAGTATAGATGTCGCCGTTCGTGCCTGCCTGCTTCGGGATGTAGAGCGAGTACTGATCGTCTGTAATCAAGTTTTTCGGAAGCGTATATGTCTTGGTGATGGATTGAGACTGTCCTGGATTCAGCCTTACTATTTCGTCGAGTGGACGCGGAGCGTCGTCTGGCTTGAGAAATGTAGAAGGAGCTTCTAGCGCATAAGAAGAACTGGCCTCTGCAGGATCATGGTAGAAACGGAAATAGCCAGTATATGGGCCGGAAAGTGGTATGTTCTCGATGCCGAAATGATTCAGATCAAGCTTGACTTCAGCTTGTGGAGCTTCAGTTTTCTGAAGTGCCGCCTCGCTAAATCGCACATGATAAGTCACGTGACGCGTGATGTAACGATCTGATTTCATACCGCCGAGATTGGCTTCGTTCACAGCCAGGAAGTCGCCTGTAATCTTGGCCTGAGTGGTCGGATCATGCAGCGTAAGTGCTTGTGCAGGCCATTCGCCGGCCCAGTGACTTCGGCGGGCGAGATTTTCCAGATTTGTATTGTCGAAATATAGTTGTAAATCCTTGGTAGTCAGACTGAGAGTGATGACATCAGAAATTTTGCGTAGCTTAAATGGATTGATTAGAATTTTCTTGATAATCGCGTCGCTGAGTGGCTTGAGAATTGATTTACGCTGAGCCAGAGATTGGAGATTGTGCCTATCGACATCATTTACAGAATTGGTGATTTCCTCGAAAAGATTGTCTTTGTTCAGCTGTTTTCCCTCGACTTCGAGGGGGCCGAGAGTATCAAGCAAATTCTCCAATACATGAAAATTCATGGCAATCACGCCATCGATGCGCTGATCCGGAGTCGTGATGTGGTAGAGGCGGGCGAGCTCACGGGCTGAGTCTGGAAAATTCGGATTATAATTCCCATCGCGGAATGTGTAGCCTTTATACCATTCGTTGGCGAGGAGCTTCTCCATCGGATAAGGTGCAGCGAGTTTCTCGTGATCATCTATAGGCCCATATACATCCTCTATTTTTATCTTTGTAGGGAAGCCGGATGTGAATTGCAGAAGGGCATAAGAAGAGATAAATCCGCCCGTAGGCCGTAGCTCATTGTTATTCTGAAAAACTATCAGATAATTCTTCTGACCGAAGGGAAAACCAGTGAGTTCGCCCATATACGGGAAAAAAACTCGAAGGCCACCGGACACGGATATGACGAAAACCACGAGGAAAAGTAGAGTGAAGAATGTAGCCAGAAGCCCTTTCTGCTGTTTGCGGGAAAATGCTTTAAGAGTGGTGAGGGCGCGAGATGTGTATTTGTGTGGCATTCTAGTCGAGCTTGTTAGGAAAGCTTATGAGGGGAAAGTTTGTGAGGGGAAAGCTTCGCTTCGGTGTGTTGTCCAGCTTGAGGCGGGACAGCATCAGTCATTGACTGATGTGGGCTTCATCATAGGGAACAGCACCGTATCCTTCAGATTGTCCTGATTGGTGAGCAGCGCCGTGAAGCGATCTATGCCCATCCCCCAGCCGGAAATCGGCGGCATCCCATGCTCCATTGCCAGCAAATAGTCTTCGTCCATAGGCATAGCATCTTCATCGCCATGCTCACGTGCCTCGACTTGCCCTTCCAGACGGGCTCTCTGATCAAGAGGGTCTACCAGCTCGGAGTATGCATTTATCACCTCCCATGTATTTACTAACAACTGAAAAGTATCGGCCAACCGCGGATCCGCATCGCTGCGGCGGGCGAGAGGCTTCGTGTCTACAGGGTGTCGTATGACGAAACATGGTTGTATGAGACTAGGGCGACTGACTCGTTTGTATAATGCGTCACAGAGATTGCCGTAGCCCAGAGTGTGAGCTTTCTCTATCATGATTTTCTTGGCTTGTATCTCAGCCAAAAGTGATTTGGCATCTCCGTAATGAGCGAGTATATCGATACCGCAATCGTTTTTAATTATTTCTGCAAATTGTAGTCTCGGCCATTTACCGCCAAAATTAATTAGCTGTTTGTGGCCGTCTCGATCTACTAATTCTATCTCAAGTTTGCCGAGTAGCTTCTGCATCACGGTCTGAATCATCTTCTCGGTGAAATCCATATTGTCCTCGAAATTCCAGTACGCGGCGTAATATTCAAGCATGGTGAATTCCTGCAGATGACTCGGATCTATGCCCTCATTGCGGAAACATTTGGCAAATTCATAGACGCGTTCGAAGCCTCCCACCAGGCAACGCTTGAGATATGTCTCAGGTGCGATACGCAGATACATGTCGATGTCGAGCGCATTGTGATGTGTGGAGAAAGGCTTGGCAGCAGCTCCGGAGGCTATGGATGTGAGTATGGGCGTCTCTACCTCCATAAATTGTTGCTGATCCAGATAACTTCGAATTTCTCTGATCAGGCTCGCGCGAAATTGGAAACGCGCCCATGTGTCCTCATCAGTAAGCAGGTCGAGATAGCGGTAACGGTACTTCGTCTCCGTATCCTGTACACCATGAAATTTCTCGGGAAGAGGACGAAGAGTTTTGCTCAGCAGTATGAACTCTTTCACCAGCAGGGTAGTCTCACCATGCTTGGTCACAAATAATTCCCCGGTGACACCGATGAAATCCCCAATGTCAATTTTGCGAAGAAGTTTGTACTGATCCACGCCCAGGAAATCCTGCATAAAGCAAATCTGTATTTTACCGGAAATGTCTTTCAGATGGGCGAAAGTCAGCTTTCCGTGAGGACGCATCAGAGTGAGTCGGCCGCAAAGTTTGATGTCAGCCTTCGGAGACGCAGTGATTTCCTCAAGTGCTCGTGGCGCAGACTTCTCCGCATGCTGCAGAGCTTCAGTGGCCGTATGAGTACGCTCATAACGCCCGACGAAAGTCTGAATTCCAGCCTCCTTCAATTCATTTAATTTCCTCTGTCTATCGGCGAATTCATTGCTGGGACTGGTGGCATTTGAAGCGGGTTCGGACATGATTTTATGGAAATTGATAATGTAGTGAGGAAAATATAGAGAAAAAGGGGCGAATTGGCAAATTATGATGTGATGAAGCCCATGCAGTACTAATTATCCTTGTGTAATTATCATTCGATGTATATACTGAAAGTAGATTTAGTCCTTTGGTAGTGAAAGTCGGCTTCATGCCGTGCGAGGTTTACCTCCTAGCTCCAAAGGGCTAATTTTGTTTGTGTCGAATATATTGGTTTTATTATAAAAATTCTTTGGATATTTATCAAAATCATAAATATCCAATATAAAACTTACTTTCTCTTTTAAGAAATCAAAATATCTGATTTCCCCTTTCGTATAAGCTCGATACATCACCCAATTTAAATAATCAATTACCTGCAAACAAGGCTCATCAGACGGTATTTGAACAAGAACTCCGGTTTGTGTTTCAATCTTCTTGTTGTGTTTTGATTCAAAATTCAGAATTGCCGATTGTATAGCCTTCACCATGTGATCTTGTTTTGATCTAGACCCTCTTTTAGAGAAATAAATTATGTTATCGTTTTTGTGTAGGCTTCTTTCAAACAAACGACTGACAATTTCATTGTAAAATATATCTTCATTCTTTTTGTGTCTTGAAATAAACACATCAAGCCTTTTCCTTGCAACAATAAACTGAGCCTTAAAATCAAGCTTTATCAATAGTTTGAACACTTTCTCTCTTACCTCTGGACAATCATCGTTAGCATGAAAATGGAGCCGTGTTTTCTTAATTGAAGGAACGTCTGCCAGATAAGGGTCGATTAGTATTTCATTTCTTAATTCATTTAAGGCTTTTCTAATGCTTTGTGGATTCATAGTTTCGATAAAACCCAGTATCAATACTGGAGAACAGCCCTCATGTCCGACAATACAATCTCCATTCTTGCTATAGAAGGTACAATCGCCCGATTCGTCCACAAAATAATACTTTTTATCTGGCATAATGGAATTTTTTGAATTCTAATTTATAATATTTTCTTATCGCTTTTATTCATTATTACCAGCTTTTATTAACATATTAAATCATTTCCGACAGATTCAGCATGACAATCATACATTGCCCTGACTATCAAATTTTGGCTGGGGAAAGTTTGGGCTTTTAAAAAGCTACAATTACGCAGGTTTTTGCTGTATAATGGGAAGATACATTATTCATCAATTGATTTATGGAAAAATTACAAAGATTTCTGGATACAATTAAGAATATGCCCAAGCGCAGCGGGGTGCTTTGTGCGGCCGTCGTGATCCCCTCTGGTTATTCTGAATCGCAGATGGGTGAACTGAGAAAACTGGTAGATGACGCTGGACTTCAGAGAATTTCCTTCTCATCTAGAGAAGAGCTGGAAAAGGTGATTCAGGCTTCCTCTTCTGATGATTCACTCAAGAATTCTCCGATGATCTGTCTGCTTACTCAAGAATTATTCAGTAATGGCAGTCTGAGCGGATTAGTTGATGTCGTCTTTCAGTTTTAATAATAGTTAATATCCCCATGCCCACGCAACCCATACAACCAACAGCAGAGAAACCGCAGCAGGTAGCGGCCATCGAGGTAGATGGCAGTAAATGCTATCTGCTTGATCAGACTCTGGATATAGGTCCGGATTACGAGAATCTGGCTAAGCAGAGAGCAAACTGGGAGAAGGAATACACTCTGGACGGGCATACTCTGGATGTACTTAAAGTCCTAACCAAAGGCGTAAAAATGCAGGCGCCCACTCTTCTGGAAGGTCCTACCGCCGCTTCCAAGACTTCCGCCATCGAATATCTGGCTATGGTCAGCGGATATAAGTATCACCGCATAAATCTGAAAGGGCAGAGCGACACTTCCGAATTTCTGGGGAAATTCGTGCCGAATCCGCATGCGAAGACCGGGGAAGCACCTCTTATGTGGCAGGATGGACTTTTAGTAAGAGCCATGAAGGATGGTCACTGGGTAATTCTGGATGAACTTAATCTCGGCGAACCGCAGGTACTGGAAGCCCTAAACAGCGTCCTGGAGAAACATCCTTCCGTGACTCTCACGGATAATGGAGGATATAAAGTCGGGCCGGGTGGGGATATGGAAGTTCATCCGAATTTCAGAATCTTCGCCACCATGAATCCCGGATATACAGGCCGTCAGCCGCTTTCACCGGCATTTCAGAATCGCTGGACGAACAGATTCTCAGTCTCAGCTCCCACTCAGCCGCAGCTCGAAGCTATGCTGAATCAT
Organism: uncultured Candidatus Peregrinibacteria bacterium; assembly: GCA_903858295.1. Classification (GTDB taxonomy): domain Bacteria; phylum Patescibacteriota; class Gracilibacteria; order UBA1369; family UBA1369; genus CAIOIA01. The sequence goes on from CAIOIA010000091.1 coordinate 12,884, forward strand.
CACAGCTTCGGTGAGCAGCCACAGGTGATATATCAGGGTGATACATATCAAAGCGCAAATACTGAAACTCCTCCGCAAATGGCTAAGGTGAGAGAACTTCCACAACTAAGTCTCAAGACACTATTCGCCATATTGGCGGCTTTCCATGAAGCAATAAGCTTCGCGGCGGAGAGACGGGATATAGGCAGAAATCTCGATCCCGGCCACATATTCACCCGCCGTGATTTGTCCACTTTTCTGGACTATATCTCCACTGCCGAGAGTTTTTCCAGGCATAAGCGGGAAGTGAGGAACATCACCACCCATCCGGCGGAAATCATCTGGGAAGCCATACAGCTGGTATATCTGAACAAGATGAATGACAGCGATGACCGCAAGAAAGTTGAAACACTGCTAATTGCCTGTGCGCTTGATGAAGCGGCACTTAAGGAACTTTTTAGGGTGAAAGACATTGTGAATGAGACTCGAGCTAGGGCGAAAGGGGCGGCGGGAAAAGGGGAAAGAAGATCAAAACCGAAGCCCTCTTTACCACCCGGCGAACTCTCCCCGGAAGTAAAGGAAATACAGGCGGATTTGGAAAGAGACTACAACCGTTCCGTGGAAACACTGAAATTCTATGACAAAGTGCCCAACCCGACAGATCCGACCAAACTCGTCACCTCGCCATTACTGCATGAAGATGCGGAAAAGCCCGGTACATATTTCTACAAAGCCGACTATAATGGCAGCACCGAAACAATTCCTGATCCGGCGGATGCCACTCGACGAATTCCAAACCCATCCGCTGAAAACTTCATCGGCAGTACATTCACCATGCCGACTTTTCCTGAAGTGCTTTCATGGCTGACCGTGGAACAGGTGATGCTATATAACGATATGAAAGCAAAGGGACTTGAGCCGAAACTTCAACTTTCTCCCATAGCTATGAATATACGCAGCATGGGGCGGAGAATAGATGCCAAAAGGGCTGAGCTCAAGATTAACACGAATAATACTAATGTCTGGGATGGAATCAAAGATAATGAACTTGTATATGAAGCTGATGAATATACAGCTGTAGATGAAGGCAAGAAACTGCATATCACAGGCGGGAAAAGCAAATCACAGTGGATTAAAGAGAATAATGGCTGGGCTATTGATATAGTGGCTACCAGACAAGATCTGGATGCGGATGGTGATAAGAAGACCAAAACAAAGGCAAAAACTGGTGGGGGAGTTGAAGAAGTGGAGCTGACTAATGCTGAAAAGACACACATGTATATGGAAATATGTAAGATAGAAGGTTACAGAGGCCTCGGCTATGAGACCTATCTGACTGCTCAGATGGAGGCATTAAGGAGAGGAAAACCGTTGGAAAAAAACTTCTGGACAATTCTACCAGACTCTAGCTTGACAGACCAAGGAATTATCGCCTGCGGCGATTGGGATGTTGACCTCGTCTACCTGTTTAGGTACCTTGCTGATGGTCAGTGTGGCGGTTTCCGTTTTCGTCGCTCGGTGAGGGTGAGAAGACTTGAGATTTGATATCTTATTATTTGCTTTGGTGTTTTGGTTTTGATATTTATTAACGAGCGGTGAATAGTCACCTCGGCTTGTTCCAGCAGAAATTGCTGGTGTGATAACCCAGGCATGTGGCCGAAGGCTACCGCAAATTCATTTGCACATCACAGCCCTAATATCCAAACCGGCTGGCAAAATGAATAAACACATATAACCCTCACGATTGAGTCTGAAATAACAAACGAAAATTCCGGTTGCGACCGGAAAAGAGTTGGACATCTCAGATCAACAAAATCGCCAACGGCAATTGGAATGATGACAACGTCAACCTGAATAGGTACAATGCTGATAATCAGAATGACGGTTTCCGTTTTCGTCGCTCGGTGAAGGTTTATGTGTACTTCAATAATTGCCAGGCAAGTCTCCTCTGCAATTCTTTGTCACCGAACTGCCTCAATAAGCCATGATAGCTTGAGATATTTTTGGAGTTTAATCGCCGGAATATTCTTCTCTTATTTCTGCGGTTAAGCATAATTTCATCAGGCATTATTATACAACCAAGAAACATAATTCCACTTCTGGCTTTGCCAAAGAAATGGTTATTTCTGTTCAATTCAAGCGATAATTTCTGATTCAGGAAGCCCGTCGCAGCTGAAACAATGATTTCAAGTTGCACCTTGTTATTGGCAAAAACTACAAAATCATCGCCATATCGTAAATATCCCAGTGGTCGAAGTGTGTGCCTCACGAATCTATCGAATTCGTTCAAATAGATATTCGCGAAGATCTGACTGGTTAGATTACCTATGGAAATGCCTGGGCTGTAGCTTGCTAAAATTTTCTGTATAATCCAGAGAGCTTTCGGATCTGAAACTCTTTGCTTAATAATTGCAAATAATTTCACCGAATCCACATTATCAAAAAATTTCCTAATATCGGCTCTCCAGACATACGCGTTAGGATATTTCTGAGTAAGCTGATTACAATAATGGACAGCTCCCACTAAACCTTTACAATTTCTGCAAGACCAGACACCGAAATCAAAAGTGTGATCGAAGAGGCTTACCAGATATTCATACACAAGTCTGTGAATCACCCTATCCCGAATTGTGGCTACAGAAATAAGTCGCCTCTTATTATCTTCAACAAGAAAATTTGTATATTTCCCGTGCATGTACTTTCCAGAGGCCAGGTCTCCAGCCAGACTCATCAAATTTCTCTCAAGAAAATATTCGAATTGCAGAAATTCTAGCGATTTATTCTTGCCGACCTTATACTTCCGCCAGGATTTTAATAAATTTTCAAAACTTATGTCCACTGCGCTTTCGCTTCCAATCATTGAACTCACTTATAGTGCCTATAAAGAAATTTTTCTTCTTACGAATGCATTACCCAAAAAAGCTAAATACACATTGGGGCAAAGTATTGGGAATACAACACTAAAAATACTTGAAAATCTGATATTTGCCAAAAACGCCTCTGCGACTATGAAAACGACCTATTTATTAAAGGTACACGTGGACATGGAGATCTTGACTTTCAAACTTAGACTGCTTCTAGAACTCAATCTAATCAACGAAACAAAGATTTTCCAAATTCAATCCAAACTTCAGGAAGCAGGTAGAATGCTTGGAGGATGGATAAAATCTTTACAGAGCTAAGTATGACACTATCGCAAAACGGTACTTCAATTATAGTAAATATTTCTTCGGATGAAGCATAATGTCCTCCAGTAATTCCGGCAGTACATCAGGCAATTCCTGTGCTTTGATATTTGGCAGACTGACAGGATAATAATCCGCGACATGCTCGGTGTCTTCCCCAAGCCCCAGAGCTATAAGATGTACTCTCCTCTGATCACGGATGGATTTCACCGCAGTTTCCAAATCAGCCGAGGTGCTCCTTCTGCCTGCAGGTTGGCCATCGGAAAGTACTATAAGGAATTTGTCCTGACAGGACTGACTGGTTAAGCCTTTGGCGGCTTCCAGAAGGCACGGACCGTCATCATTATAACTTGGTTTATTATGACCACCCGAATTTTTACCGAAGACTTCATCGTCCATTCCGCTGATTTTCTTCCGCACAGTTTCGTTCAGCGTCTCCGAGAATTTCTTGAAAACAATTACTTGATCCTGGAAACCAAGGATTTCGAAATGTATTCCGAGACGGTTGAAGACCTCACTTATGGCGACAATTGCGTTCATGGTTTGAGCGATTTTTTCGCCACGCATGGAGCCTGACAAATCCACCAGCAGAGTAAAAGCGAAGTTTCTTTTCTGCGGTCTTTCCATGGATTCGAAAAATTTAATTGGCTTAATTTTGCCAACCATTCTCTGAGTTTCCCATTTGATATATGCTCCCAGATTCACCCTGGCGCCGGAAGCCTTGAGCCTTACTTTAGCCTTAGTCTTGGGGTGAAATATTTCCTCAAGTTCTCTGTACATAGCCTGCTCCAGCTCTCTTACCTGATCATATATCTGATCGTATTTTGTCCTATTCTCAAGCAGGGCGGCCTGTTCTCTCCTGATTTTCTCCTGCTCTGCCGCTATCTGATCATGAATTTTCTGTTCTTCCGCTTCCTGCCTTGCTCTCTTCAGATTTTCTTCAATTGCCTGCCTGCGTTCATGCGGAGTTGGTGGTCTTCCTACCAGTTTTCCAGCATGCTCATCGACAAATATTTGTTCGATTTTCTCCATGGCCTTCTGCGCTTTGTCTTCCAGCTGTTTTCTGACATCTTCAGGAATTGAATCCAGGGCTTTCTTGAGGGCTTCGATAAGTTCTGGACTTGCTTTGATGATTGGAATATCTAACGCATCAGTAGTAGCTGCGCCACCTGATAATTTGGAAAGTTGCTCTGCCAGCTCAGGTGGGAGCTGAATTCTGCACAATGGTTTTGCGCCATGTGGAGATCCTGCAGAAGATCCAATCTGTATTTGCCCGCTTAGGATTGACTGAAGTAAGGCCTGCAACATTTGTAAGCTTAAATCTTCTTTCAATACTTCCTGCAATTTTGGCCAGATTTTGTGCTTGATTACATGGAAACGGATTCCCTGTTTCTTCTGAATTTCCTCTTCTGTAGAACCTCTCTCAGGAATGCAGTTTTCGATAAATTCGACGGATGATCGGAGTTCTTCGTAAAGCTTCAATACCTCCTCATCATAAGTCTTACGATCATCGGCAAACCTGTCATATACAAATAGATTACAAAGTTGAGATAATTTGGAGATGCCGGATCTTTTCGGCGGATCCTCATCATCAGATTTTCCAGTATCAGGCATTCCTTCGAGATAACTGCCAATTCTGGCGGTATCAAGGCATTCTCCGTAATCAGGATGACGGAATCGGACGAGCTGATCTGTGGGACGCTCTTCGAGTGCATGTAGCACAGCCTGAAAGCCAACTTCCTTCGGGAGTTCTGCCTCGCTGATTTTCTCGAATCGCGTAGAGGCTGCGTGAGCGCCTTCATGCGCGGCTTTGCCCATAGCAGGTATTTCACCATCTTCAGCGATATTCTCAGGTATGCGCACATGTGCCTTGGTCTGCTTCCCTGTCCTCGGGTCTATCTGAGCCGGTGAGAAATACCAGGCTTCATCGGGATCCTGACCTCTTCTCAGCAAATCCAGCCTGGAGAATTGATCAATTTCGCTGGTCACTTCCAAACCAGGCTTCTCAGCGACAGTTCGCACGATTGTAGTGAGAGTTGACCTCATTGCCTCGAAATCTTCTGCTAATTTTCTTCTCTCTATATCCATATTTGTGCTAGAAGTTCAAAACCAAAACACCAAAGCAAATAATAAGATATCAAATCTCAAGTCTTCTCACCCTCACCGAGCGACGAAAACGGAAACCGACAAGCTGACCAGCAGCACCGTACCTAAGCAGGGAGACGTAGCCAACAGACCAAAGGCCGAGGGCGATAATTCCTTGGTCTGTCAAGCTAGAGTCTGGTAGAATTGTCCAGAAGTTTTTTTCCAACGGTTTTCCTCTCCTTAATGCCTCCATCTGA
>CAIOIA010000092.1 GCA_903858295.1 uncultured Candidatus Peregrinibacteria bacterium
GGCAAAGAGCAACCAGACATCGTAAAAGCTTTCAACAAAGCACTCAAGAAATCCCAGGAAATTGCAGCTCACGAGATGAAAGAAGTAATGGGAAACCTCGGTATCCCGGGAATGTCGAAATAACCCTATCAAATTGAGACACCGTCGACATCACCAATCTGGCATACTTCCCAAAATCATCCTGATTATTATAGTCATGGGGGTGGCTTTATTCATATATGAATGGCAACAATACAACTATCTCATCACGACTCCAGTCAACAGTCAGTCTACGGCAGACATGATATTCACAATACGCAAAGGTGACACCACGAGAGACATCAGCGATCACTTATATGAACAGAAATTAATCCTCAGTCAAGACGCTTTCAAATGGTATAGCAAACTTAACAATCTCGACAAACAATTCAAAACCGGCCGTTTCACGCTAAACCAATCTCTAAGCATCCAGGAAATTACGAAGACCATTAGTTCAGACGATAAGAGACAAGTGATTATCACCATCCCTGAAGGATCCACAGTAGAAGACATTGATCAATTGGTAAACGCTTCTGGACTGGCACAAGCCGGAGAATTCAGCCAAGCCGTCAAGAATTTCCATAATTACACCAAATATTCATTTGTACCGGAAGCAGCCTCGAAACTGATTTATCCGCTTGAAGGCTATCTATTTCCGGACACATACTTCCTGAGCCCGGCCACTTTCAATTGCGACGCTCTCATAAGCCAGATGCTAAACACTTTCCAAGCCAAAGTACTTCCAGTGACTACGGCCTCTACTCGCCCACTCTCAGACATCATAAATGTCGCTGCCATGGTAGAGAAGGAGACAAATACTGATATCGATCGCCCTATAGTCGCAGGAATAATCTGGAAAAGACTTGATGAGCAATGGGTTCTAGGGATAGACGCTACACTACTTTATCTGAAGACGGACCGCCAACTGGATTATCAGGATCTGAAAGATGACCATGAATACAACACCCGCACACGCCAGGGATTACCGGCCGGACCGATCGGAAACCCAGGCCTGGCGAGCATTCAAGCGGCAGCCAGTCCATCTATCACCCCATATTACTTTTATCTGACCTCCAGAGACGGACAGATGGTCTACGCCACGACAAATACAGAACACAATCTGAACAAGGCGAAATATCTCTAATAATGGACAACTGGAGGCACAGCCACCTGTACTGAATTTCCTCCAGTACCACTCACAGGACTTGGGGTCGGAGCGACTCCCGCAGTATTAGAAGTATCGGCATTTGAAGTGGGAACGTTTGAAGTTATGGCAGCAGGCGATGATGTGGCGGCAACAGGCGAGACAGCAACCGGCGGCACGAAATCAAATTTTACTGTAAGCACAGGCGAGGATTTGCCATTAGCGTCTTTACCGAATACCTGATAGCTATTCAGACCCGGCTTCAGATTTCCATAGCTCACTTTCACATTATAACTCCAGCTAGTACCTCCCGCGACGAATTTATTCAATTTGAAATCATCCACCCACATTTCCGAAACTCCGGCGACAGTTCCGCTGATACCGAATCCATCCTTCTTCACAGTCATACCTTCCTTATAAGGCTTACCATCGACCAGAAGCAACTTCGGCTTCTCCATAGTCACAGTCTTATCGGCCACATTATTATTTACAAGATCCGGCTCACTGGAAGTGTTTTTCTGATATTCGATAGTCACTGTAAGCGGAGCAGTCTCCTTCGCGTTTTCATCCACTCCTGTAAACACATAAGTGTTGCTACCGACTTTGATATTTGCTTTGGCTTCAGATATGCCGTAAGACCAGGTCAATTTATCGGCATCATAGTTACTGATCAACACCTTCTGCACTGTAGTACTACCGGCCAAAGTCTGCTTCAGAAGAATTTTCTTCACACCATCTACGGCCTTTCCACTTATAGTCTGTGTATCTACAGCAGTAGTAAGATTATTACTTTTCGGAGTGATCAGAGCAGGCGCCGCTAAATCACTCAAATCCGCCGTAGTAGTAGGAAGCACTGTACTGACATCCGGAGTAGCTTCATTATCCTCTATAATTGCAGGCGACTTACTTCCTCCTTTGGTGAAATTAGTGGGATTTTCATCTTCCTTCGCATTCCACATAGCCCATTCAGTAGTCGTAAAGACATCATCTGTAGCAGTCAACACCGAAGGCCCTTGCCTATCATAGAAAGCCTTCATGGAGGCATCATTCAACACTACCTCCTGCCCTATCCCGACAGGGATGGATTCTATGGTTCTCGTCTTACCATTGGCAACTTCCAGAATATCTACCTGAACAGATCCACGCAGAACTCTCAAAGTCTCATCAGTCAATTTCTCCAAATCGAAAATAGTGCCAGTGATAGAATAAGAAGCGTAGTTCGTATTGATCACGAAATCGGTCTTCCTGATGACGTTTTCCTTGGGCTTGTTCACATAAGCCTTTCCTTGATTCAGATAAAGAAGAATTTCTTGATAATCATCTTTCTTAGTGATGTCCACGAGAGTCACCTGAGTGTCTTGATCAAGTCTCACAGCAGTACCATCATAGAAAGAAATCACAGCTCTTCCACCATGAAGAGTCTTCACAGAATCACCCAATTTCACTTTGGATCCATTGTAGGCATTCCCCCACTCAGTAGTCCCGAAACTCAGCACTTTCGCTCTTCCATCAGCCAAATAGAAGATAGCATCCCCCTTCGCATTAGGGAAGAAACTACCCCACAATTGAAAAGCCAAAATCACAAAAACACCAAATCCGACCAGAGCCAAGAAAGGTAATAAATACTGCGGTCTCGTACGACGCCTATATCTACGCATTGTTAAAGTCACTTTTTATTTTAATAATTCCACCAGATTATAGCTTTTTAAACAATCAAGTAAAGCAAATTTCCCATATTAGAATCCTAGCTCTTTCTTCAACGCACCTATATCTCTCTGCAATTTTGGATCAATTTTCATCTGATTTACTACCTTATTACAGGCATGCATCACAGTAGTATGATTTCGTCCTCCGAAACAATCCCCAATCGATTCATAAGACTGATTCAGAATTTCCCTTATCAGATACATAGTAATTTGTCGCGGGGTCATGACTTCCTTCTTCCTATCGCTGCCGACCAAATCACTCTTGGTCAGACTGAAATATTTCGCCACTATATCTACTACGTCCTCGAGTCCACGCACCACTGATTTCTGCTGATCACGCATGTCTATAGTCTCGGCGCCCTGCTCTCTATTTAGCTTCCTTATCACTTGAGCGACTGTTCTGATAGTCGGTGTCGCATTCTCCAGCTGAGCTTCACCGATGGCAGTCACGAGAACTCCAATCATTTCTCTAACACTCTGAGTCACATTGAAAGCGATGAATTCTACTACTTCCGGATCCAGCATGATCTCATACTCAGCGCATTTCGCTTTAAGGATAGCAAGTCTAGTCTCAAAACTCGGCTTACTGATCTCGATAAGCATACCCATCCCGAAGCGGCTTTTCAGTCTATCGTCGAATCCATCCAGCTCTCGTGGCGGCCTATCCGCTGACAGAATTATCTGCTTACCATTATCATATAGATCGTTGAAAGTATGGAAGAATTCCTGTTCCGAAGTAGCTTTGTTTGCGAAAAATTGTATATCATCGACGATCAGACAATCCAGATTTCTGTATTCATCCTTGAAAGGCTTGGTATGCTTCTTACCGATAGCATCAATAATTTTATTGATGAAATGCTCAGCAGTCATATATACGACTTTCTTATTCGGGAAATTTTTCAAAATCTCTTGCCCGGTAGCTTGAAGCAGATGGGTCTTGCCAAGCCCTACATCACCATATATATAAAGTGGATTATAAATTCCGGCCGGCTTAGCGCCGACAGCCAGACATGCAGCGTGCACAAGTCTATTCTCACTTCCAGCGATGAAATTCTGCAGTGTATAGCGCTTATTCAGTATTTTACTGCGCATGCCGCCCTCCAATATCACTTCCTGTTTATTAGGGACTTTTCTCTCTTTTCTCTGTGTCCCTATCACAGACATGAAAGTGTCTACAGGGAGTTTGTCAGGATAATCGTCATCAATCAGAGAGCTTTTCATCTCATATTCCACGCTTACCAGATCTGGATAAATATCCTTGATCACAGGAAAAATCTTGGCGTGATATTTCTCTTTCACATAATCCGGCCCGATGATAGAAGCGAATCCTATAAGCAACACGCCGTTCTCATAACTGATCACAGCGCTGTTTACGAAAATAGTAAGTAGATGGCCTCTGTCGATAAACCCGAAAATAGCCCCAAGGATTTTCTCCCACATTGCTTTTTTATCTATCATTTGGACGATTTCAACCATAAATAATTTCCCTCAAATATCTAAAAAAGCTATGCGATATTATAGCCTCTCTGAAACTACTTCAAGCCCTAAAATTTCCAAACACCCACCTCAATATACAGTGAAAGAATTACGCCGAGATACTATCTATAGTAAGTTTTGATTATCAGAATACAAAACCGACCACTCCACCATACACATCTGGAAACAGATAAAAAAACTTTCAAGCCCAAGTTTATACTCCTGAGAAAATTCTGAAAATATCGTTGAAGGTTATCACCAAAATTAACAGCATTAATACGACAAATCCACCGAGATGTATCAATGTCTCTAGTCTCGGATTTAATTTCTTTCGTAAGATCAGTGGCACGATGATGAGGAAAAGCCTGCCTCCATCAAGACCGGGAAATGGCAAAATATTTATGATTGCCAGACTGAGAGAAAGTAAGGCCGTAAATCGCACCAAAGACATCACACCTTCCTGCACAAAACTATAAGTCATCTGAGCTATACCGACCGGCCCTGCTACGCCCTCCGGGACACTAAATCTGGTGAAAATACTGCTAAACACATTCCCAAACATCTGCGTAGTAAGCACAGTCAAACGGCCCATTTCCTGCAGTGTCTGGCCGGGGACCTGGTACCAGGGATAACTGACTTCAGATATTTTTTTCACGGAATACATCACTGGCTTCAGATAATAACTTGTCTGATCATGGTCCGCCCTATGCAATTCCGAGAAGCTAATACCCACCATACCTGCTACATCAGTCTCGACGAAATATTCTACTTCGCCCCCACCACGACTGACTCTATACGTTATTTTCGTAAGTGGTTTGCGGTCGGCTAATGCTTTCGCGAGATCATCAGTTTTCTTGATTTCTACACCCTTAATAGACAATACTTCATCACCAACCTTGAGCCCAATCTTGTCCGCAGGCGATCCTGGCAATACACTACCAATCATCAAGACAGGCTGATGATTCTTAACAGGCAGCACGGGAAATTCAGCCGCTCCCTTTTTCACTTCATACTTCACTCCAGCCACAGTCAAATATTTCTCCAAATCCTCGAAACCATAAATTCCCGCATTTCCTACTTTCTCCAGCCTGTCTCCAGACTTCACTCCGGCCTTATCCAGATTTGATCCGGGGGCCAATTCTTTCACATATATACGCGGCACATATAAAGCGTCATACAGCTTGAAGAAAGGCTTTTTCAGCTGATTCACACCTTTCAATTCAAGCAATTTATCTGACCTTTCGACCATAAATTTCACCTGCTGTCCTTCCTTCAGACTCGTCAATTCATCACCTTCCACGATAGAATTCCCATTGACCGACACAATTCTATCTTCAGCCTGAAACCCGATATCATTTTCACCAGGCGCCTTCACAATCACCCCTTCAGCAACACTCACCACCCCACTATCGATAGCATGGAACACATCCTCAGGCCCGAGCAGCAATGGCTGCGTCCCGACCACATTGCACAGAGCAAGGAGGACAAAAGCTAACAAGAAATTCATAGTAACCCCAGCCACAATTATCGCTATCTTCTTCCAGACAGACTGCGCAGCAAAGCTATGCTTATCCTTCATCAACTTCGGATCAGAGCTGTCCTCTCCATACAGGCGCACAAATCCACCAAAAGGTATGGCATTGAAAGTATATAATGTCTCACTACCCTTGGGCCGAAAACTCGCAAGTTTCGGCGGCATCCCGAGACCGAATTCTTCTACTCTTACACCGCATTTTCGCGCTGCCATGAAATGGCCCGCCTCATGAATCAAAATAAGTAACGAGAATATGACTACAAAAGCTATTATAGCTAGTATAAGTGTCATTTGAGATGTTAATTAACTTAAACTTTCAGTACATCTGCTTCTTTATTGCGTGCCGCTGAATCGATCTCAGTATTAGTATGATCGACTTTCTCTTGAATTTTCTTCTCAGCGACTTTCTGCTGATCATCACTGATTTGTTCAGCCTTATGCAATCCTTTGAGTTTATCCATAGATTCATGACGGGCATTTCTCACACCTATCTTCGCTTCTTCTGCCATCTTATGAACGACCTTAGTCAATTCACGACGACGTTCTTCAGTCAGCGCAGGCACATTCAGTCGGATGACAATACCATCATTTTGCGGATTCAGACCAATCTCAGCCAACTGAATTCCTTTCTCGATAGACTGCAAAGTACCTCTATCCCATGGCTGAATTTGTATAGTTTTAGCATCGGGGACACTGATATTCGCTACTGCTTTTAGCGGCTGCATGGAGCCATATACTTCCACCATAACTCTCTCCACGAGAGCAGCACTGGCTCTTCCTATCTGAAGTCCTGCATAATCGTCATGCAGATGATCTAGAGCTTTCTTCAAATTATCTTCCAAACCTTTTAGTACTAAATCTAATGACATAGAAATGAAAATTATTTATTGATAAATAAAAGTCCCGATATTTTTCCCACTCAATATTTCTAACATATTGGCAGGCCTATTCAAATTGAAAACCACAATCGGCAGCTGGGCTTCCCTGGCTGTAGCGATAGCGCCCAAATCCATTACGCCTAGTCTTCTCTCCAGAACTTCATCATATGAAATCTTTTTATAAGGCTTAGCATCTCGGAATTTTCGCGGATCCTTATCATAGACAAAGTCCACATTCGTAGCCTTGAGCACCACCTCGCAATGCAATTCACCGGCTCTCAGAGCAGCGGCTGAATCAGTAGTACAGAAGGGGTTTCCAGTCCCGCCGGCACAAATCACCACCACCCCCTGATCCAGGAGTTCACGCCCCCTCCTCGCGGAAAAATCTTCTACAATCTTCTCTATCGGCAGAGCTGAAAGCACCTGGGCCTTCAATCCATAATGCTTCAATTCATCCTGAAGCGCGACACAATTTATGACAGTAGCGAGCATTCCGAGATAATCCGAATTCACACGGTCGAGATTTGAATCTTTGAAATCTCTATACCTCCAATAGTTCCCACCACCTATCACGATAGCGACCTCAGCTCCAGCTTTCCGAATTTTCCTTATCTCAATAGCGATTTTATCCAGTAATTTGAAATCAACACCCCTCTCAGCCGCGCCACTCAGCACCTCCCCGGACAGCTTCAACAACACCCGCTTATACTTGAGCTTCATGCAAAGATATTTTAACGATTAATAAGAAGATAAGTCACAATCACCCCGATAGCGAGCCCCACCAGGAAGATCACCGGAGTCTTTTTCTCAGATTTCTCTTCCATGGATCCAGCCAAATCAGTCAACAAATTGGAAGACATAATAATATCTTCATCTTTATTTTTCTCCATCACAGAGAGGAAATCACGACTGGCCACAAGCGTCACGAATTTATCGAACTTCACTTTAATCAATTCTTTGGCTCCCTCGGCCATAGCACCGATTTCACGAGGATTATTCTCTGCGGGAGATACTTTCACTACAGCCTGTTCAAGTTTCTCAGCAAAACTCTCCATGCGCTGCTGCACATCCACCTGGGGATACTGTACTGGGGGTAGGGACTGAATACGATTATAGCGGTCTATCGGTACTTCGACGCGTTCCATCTCATCCTGAATTTTATGTACCGTGAAGCCGCTACCGGATCTTTCCCTGGACTTGAGATTGAGAACACCATCATCACTTATATCCACATTTTTAACGGATCTTTTTGTAACCATGGGGCAAAGGCTAAATTTGTTTTTACTTTCCCAGAATATACAGCCTTCCACGGCATTCAACAAATAAAAAGTTTCCAGACAGTGCCACTCCATGCTGCAGGCCGAAGGCCATAGCAGCAAAGTATACCTCACGGCGCAGCCGACCATCAGCGCGCGGGCGAAGCCACGCGCGCCCAACCCCACCATCAGCCAAAAATTGTTTAATGCAAGTCTCACAAGGCGCAAGCAAAAAATAATTCAAGACAGTATGCCAATACGGCTTGAATTATTTTTTGCGCAGCAACGCAGTCAGACGCCGCAGAAAACAATTTTTACATCATGCCACCCATGCCGCCGCCCATCCCCCCCCCCATCGCAGGAGCTTCCTTCTCAGGAATATCAGTCACAGCCGCCTCAGTAGTCAGGAATATTCCGGCTATGGAAGCCGCATTCTGCAATGCGTAACGAGTCACCATTTTCGGATCGATAATTCCGGCCTTGACCATGTCGACCAGCTCTAGAGCGGATTGATCCAGCATCATTTCTTTCGTCACATGAGAGAAATCAAATCCCATCCCGGCACCGGCAGTAATCACTTTATCCACTATCACATCCGGCTTAAGGCCTGCATTCAGCGCAATATTCATCAGTGGCTGTACCAGCGCATGCATCACGACACCAGCCCCAGTAGCTTCATCACTATCACTGGTGGCCATTTCGATTAACTCTTTAGCTGCCTGAGCTAGAGCCACGCCACCTCCGGCCACTATTCCTTCAGCTATAGCAGCTTTCGTAGCTCCCAGAGCGTCTTCTATACGTAGTTTTCTTTCTTTAAGTTCCACCTCAGTCGCAGCCCCGACACGGATAACTCCGACCCCACCGGCCAATTTCGCCAGACGTTCGGCGAGTTTCTCCTTATCGAAGTCCGATTTGGATTTATCCATAAGTACTTTGATTTCAGCAATACGCGCATCCACTGAAGCCTTCGAGCCTTTGCCTTCGATAATAGTAGTCTTATCTTTATCAGACACCACTTTTGCAGCCTGACCAAGATGTTCGAGTTCTACATTGGATAATTTCAATCCCACTTCCTCACTTATCACGTGTCCACCAGTCAGAGCGGCAATATCCTTGAGCATTTCTTTACGTCTATCTCCATAGGCAGGAGCTTTCACAGCAAGCACCATAAATCTGCCCTGAATCTTATTGAGTATCAGAGTAGTGAGAGCTTCTCCATCTAGATCCTCAGCTATGATTACTAGCTCTTTCTTACCAGCTGCAGCCACTTTCTCGATCAGAGGCACAAGCTCCTGAAGAGAAGAAACTTTCTTATCTGTGATAAGTATATAGACATTCTCATATACAGCTTCCATGCGTTGAGCATCAGTGACCATATAAGCCGAAATATATCCATTTTCGAACTGCATACCTTTCACCACTTCCTTCTCAAGACCCATAGTCTGTGATTCCTCTACAGTGACGACTCCATCATGCCCCACCATTTCCATGATATCGGCGATAAGAGTGCCTACCATCTCATCCTGAGCGGATATAGTAGCCACCTGTTTAATTTTCTCCTTCGAATCACCTATCTCAATTTTGCGTTGTTCCAGGAGTTCACAGACCTTC
This sequence comes from uncultured Candidatus Peregrinibacteria bacterium, assembly GCA_903858295.1. GTDB lineage: Bacteria > Patescibacteriota > Gracilibacteria > UBA1369 > UBA1369 > CAIOIA01. The sequence goes on from CAIOIA010000092.1 coordinate 9,624, forward strand.
ACTACAGCCTTATCAATCCCCTTCTTCAGCACCATAGGATCAGCACCAGCAGTGATATTACGGAAGCCCTGAAGCACCATAGCTTCAGCTAGAATTGTAGCAGTAGTAGTACCGTCTCCAGCCACATCATTGGTCTTGGTAGCCACTTCCTTCACCATTTGCGCGCCCATATTCTCATATGGATCTTCGAGCTCGATTTCCTTCGCTATAGTCACGCCGTCATTCGTAATCATCGGAGCACCGTATTTCTTCTCAAGTATTACATTTCGTCCCTTCGGCCCTATAGTCAGCTTCACAGTTCTGGCCAGCTTACTTACACCGGCAATCATGCGTTTACGCGCTTCATCGCCAAATTGAATATCTTTTGCCATAATAATATTGATTAAAATTTATAAAATTAATTAAGAACAGCCAGAATACTGCTTTCATGGATTATATAAAATTCTTCACCGGCGATTTTCACTTCATCTGCTGCGTATTTGGAGACAAGAACTATATCCCCCACTTTCACATCCAGAGGCACTCTACTGCCGTCCTTTTTCTTGAGTCCAGGTCCTACAGCAAGCACTTCGGCCTTCTGCGGTCTGTCTTTCGAAGCAGTTTCGGGGATAATTATCCCTGACACGCTGGTATTCATCTCACTGACTCCTCTGAGCAGAACCCTATCATCCAAAGGTTTGATCTTACTAATCGCTTCATTCATATATTTATGGATAAATTGATAAATTTTCGAAACAAAATTAGCACAAAAGGGCGCGGAGTGCCAAGTCAAAATTTACAATAGCGACACCGTGATTCATACACAGTGTCGCCATCTCGAATATTCATGACTATTTAGCCACATCCTCAGCTCTAGTTTCACGAATCAGATGCAGCTTGATCTGACCTGGATATTGTAAATCTTTCTCTATCTTACGGGAAATATCATGAGTCATTTTCACAGCGGCATAATCGTCTACCTGATCTGGCTTCACGAAGATTCGCACCTCAGCGCCTGCCTGCACAGCGAAGGTATTCTTGACCCCTGAGAAAGCATTGACCGTATTCTCCAATTCTTCCAGTCTCTTGATGTAATTATCTAGATTATCTCGCTGCGCACCAGGTCTGGAATTGGATATTGCGTTGGCTGCCGAGACAATCATAGCTTCGACACTGCGCGGCTCTATCTCACCTTCATGGGATTCAGTACAGTGAATTATTTCCTCTGAAATATTGAATTTCTTCAGTATCTCACGACCTATCACGGCATGATGTCCCTGTATCTCATGATCTGTGGATTTACCGATATCATGGAGCAATCCGGCCTTCTTACATACTTCCACATCAGCGCCGAGCTCAGCAGCCATAGAGCTCGCGAGAAATGCCACCTCCATAGAATGTTTAAGCACATTCTGCCCATGCGAAGTTCTGAATTTCAGTCTACCGAGAAGCTTAATCAGATTGAGAGGAAGACCTGCCACTCCTGTATCATAAGCCGCTTTATCCCCTAGATCTTTGATCATTACAGCCACTTCTTCCTGGGTCTTCTCTACTACTTCCTCGATGCGCGCTGGATGAATGCGGCCATCAAGCAAGAGCTTCTCTAGAGCGATTTTCGCCACATAGCGGCGAACCAAATCAAATCCGGAAATCACTATAGAGCCCGGAGTCTCGTCTATCAGTACATCTATACCGGTCACCTGCTCGAAAGCCATCACATTGCGGCCTTCTTTACCGATAATTCTTCCCTTCATATCATCTCCAGGCAGAGTCACAACAGTAGCAGTCGATTCAGTAGCCACTTCCGCAGCATATCGCTGTATGGCATCAGCTAGAATCATGCGAGCCTTATCAGCAGATTCCTTCTTCAGTTCAGCTTCTGCACGTCTGATATGTTCCGCCAAATCCTGTCTTGATGACTGTTCTACCTCCTTGATGAGAAGTGCCTTGGCTTCGTCACGCGAAAGCGCGGCAATTTTCTCCAATTCCTTTTGCTGATTTTCCAGAGCCAGCTCAGCTTCCGCACGCAGAACTTTAATTTTTTCCGCCTTCTGCTCCAGTTCACCTCGAGTCTGATCGACTTGAGTGATTTTCTTCTCGAGCAAGTCTTCTTTGTCCAGAAGACGTGACTCGATTTTGTCTAATTGTTGACGCTTCTTCTCCTCTTCAGCCTTGTATTGGTCAAGGGTCTTGAGAGCTTCGTTTTTGGCCTCTAGTAAAATTTCTTTTGCTTTGCTGTTGGCGTCATTAAGAGTTTTTTCTGCATCTTTTTGATCAGCCTCGGACTTTTGTTTTACAGAAGATTTTTTTGCTAGATAACCAACTCCGGCTCCCGCGACACCTGCCATTATCAAGGCAATTATCACAGTCAGGATATCCATTGCCTATTGGGGTTAGTTTTCAAAGTTTTGCACCTGCTAATCAAAACACATAGGAAGACCGAATGTCAAAATTTAAGCTGTTTTTTATTTTCATTTAATCTCTCTCAATTAAGCTGAGCCACAAAGTCATTCGCTCACATACCTTATGCAAGCTATAAAAAGCCGAAAGTTATACATAAACACAATTCTGATATTAATCAGCTCCTTTTTCATAAGCTATGCGGGTTTGGCAGCTCAGTCTATGTCTGATGATTCAGCTAGCCCGGAAATATCGATCGAGAATAATCTCAGGGCAGAGTCGCCACCTGCACAAATATCGCCTACCATAAGCGCAGACATACTGCTTACCGAAGTAAACTTCAAGAACACTGAGGAAGATTATTTGAAATTTCAGGTCTTGTCTGACAGTGAAAGCCAGATCAATCTTCGAGGTCTGGAATTTTACGATGACAAAGTTTTTAAGACAGTAGACAAAGATTTCTTCGTCAGAGCAGGCGACATAATCACTCTTTTCTTCAATCTCGATCAGCCGGACGACGATACACGACGGGAACTTTACACCACACACACAGGACTGGTCAGCACCACAGAGCAGATAATTCTACTACAAGATAAATATTATTTTGATTATGTATGCTGGCAGAAATCGCCTATCAGCAAGACGGAACAGCTGGATTTCCAGAAAACATTTCAGAAAGAATTCTGGGACACAGCCGACATCACGAGCTGTCTGGATTCCGCTTCCATCGAGAAAAATCAGAGCATTTTCAGACATAACATTCAGCACAACAGCAAGGCATGGAGCTCAACCCCCACCGCTCCATCATCATTACAGACAGAAGGCGCCAATTCAGCGACCATCGACGACATCAGCGACACAGCATATTCAGCCACTGATCAATATTCAGACGACAACACGACTGAAGATCTTCAGATAGCTTCACAATCCAATCCGACTTCTCTATCGTTATCCCCAGCCAAATACAATCCGACAATTAAAAGCACCAGGCCGAAAACGACAAAAACCTCTCAAAGCACCAGTCTCGCCGCAGAGCTGGTAGACCTCGGCCCGGATCAAGCTCCGGAAAATCAGGAAGATAAATCTATAGAGATCACAGAGATACTACCTGCACCACAGAAGGCAGCAAGTCCAGTGAAGTCGCCAGCCTCGGCTTCACCCACTTCCGCACCATCCACATCCGAATGGCTGGAGTTACACAATCAAACAGATCACAGCATCGATCTCTCCGGCTGGATCATCGATGATAGCGATGGAGGAAGCAAGCCACATATTCTTGATTCACTTATAATAGCAGCAGACCAATATCTGATTCTGAGAACTACCGAAAGCAAGATAAATCTAAACAATACTTCCGACCAGGTAAGAATATTCGATCCAGAGAAGAATTTGGTAGACGCTGTGCAATATCAGGAAGCCGAGAAGGGCTCATCCTATGCACTGATATACATAGACGGAGAAAGTGAATGGAGTTGGCAGAAGGGTCCGACTCCAGCCGCCGCTAATCATAGTTACATTTCACTGGAAGGAAAAATCACCAACTCCCCTGTTTTCGAGAGCACTTATCACTTCGGCATACAGACGACATCAGCAGACAATTACGAAATAATATTCGACGAACAAACGGTCAAAGCACCTCTGGCAAAAAACATTTTCACCCCAGGCACCACAGGCAAATTCATCGGCCAAATCATCAACTCCGATAGCTCAGACGTGCCGAATCTACGCCTAAATCAATATCAACTCGACGAGACGGTCGTCACCACAAACAACAACTCGCTTCCATTAATAATATTTGTTACAATCCTCATAGTCGGAATCGGCGCACACTATATAATCAAAAA
>CAIOIA010000093.1 GCA_903858295.1 uncultured Candidatus Peregrinibacteria bacterium
TATGTCGCCGGAAGGTGAGAGAATTATGGGTGCGTGGGCGAAGAAAACTCATCAGTCGAATTATGTGTTTATCACTCATTATCCGAAGAAGAAGAGAGCTTTCTACTCCCAGCAGAATGCGGAAGATGGGACTTTGACAGACAGTTATGACTGCATCGCAGGTGGGTTCGAGATAGCTTCCGGAGCGATACGAATTAATACCTATGATACGCTAAGACAATCGGCCATAGAGAAAGGGATTGATCCTTCTACCATAGAGGATTATCTGAATATTTTTAAATACGGAATGCCTCCGCATGCAGGATTCGGTATGGGCGTCGAGAGATTTACCCAGTCTTTGCTTGAGGCCGCCAATGTACGCGAGGTGACTATGTTCCCTAGAGATGTGAATAGATTGACTCCGTAATGGTTGGGGCGTGCTGAATCGGTGATGGGAGAAAGTGAGAAGTGCAAAGCGCAAAGCGCAAAGTGAAAAGCGGAGAGGTAGTGGCGTAAAGCTTATAGCTCAAGCGCTTAGTGGAAATTGGAACGTGGCAGTGCGTTGACTGTGCTGGCTGCAAAACTTCTAACAATAAATTGCATGTCAATAATACAAGCGCTGATTCTAGGCTTATTGCAGGGACTGACTGAATTTTTGCCTGTGTCTTCTTCCGGTCATCTGATACTTGCGCAGTCAATTTTCGGACTGGATCATGTGGCTCTGAAAGGCTTCGATATAGCTATAAACGCAGGGACTTTGCTGGCTGTATTCATATATTTCCGGAAAGATTTCGGAGAATTGATATTGGCAGCGTTGCAGACTGTCGGCATAGGGAAGGCCGTGCAGGCCGATGAATTGAAGACCAGTCAAAGACTAATTCTCATGCTGCTGCTTGGCACAATTCCTGCGGTACTTGTCGGACTGCTACTCGGAGACTGGCTTGACGCGCATTTCCTGAACGCCGTCACGGTGCCTGTGCTTCTGATACTTGTGGCTTTTATTTTCCTCATTGCTGAGAGAATTTATGAGAAATCGCAGAGACGGAAGGAAGTGAATATGAAGAGCGGACTTATAATCGGCTGCGCGCAGGCTCTAGCTCTGATGCCGGGTGTCTCGAGGTCTGGCGCGACTATTACCGCCGGATTATTACTGGGGGTAGAGCGTGAGAAGGCGGCCAGATATTCTTTCCTGCTTGGATCTGTCGCTATCACTGCAGCGACAGTTTTTGCCTTCTACAAGGGTATTAAAGGTGAGTACAGCTTCCCTGCTCCGGATGTGCTGATTGCTGGAATACTCAGCTCTTTCGTGGCCGGAATGGCTGCTATAAGTTTCCTTCTGAATTATCTGAAGAAGCATTCTTTGGCTGTATTTGCCTATTATCGTATATTCATCGCGGTGGCCTTCATGATCTGGTTCTACACTGTAGGGCGAGGTATGTCTTTATAATTTAAGTCGTGTGTAGCATGAAAATCGTCATATTAGCTGGAGGGAAAAGTGAGAGAATCAAGCCTTTTCATGAGAAGCCTTTACTGAAATTCTGCGGCAAAACTCTGATACGGCATCAGCTGGAAATACTCTATGAAGCCGGAGGACGAGATTTCCTGATTATCGGAAGTGAGAAAAATCAGGCGCAACTCCGCGCGGAAGCTGAGAAATTTGCTCTCGAAGAGCAAGGAGTGAGAGTTGATTTCGCTGTGCAGACTATAGATGACGGTAGTGCAGGAGCGCTGAAAAGTGTAGATACTCCGAAATTCTATAGTGATGGCAGGGATCAGGGAGTTTTGATAGTGAGCTCAAATGATATTCTCGAATTGACAGCTTATACTGCGCTTCTGAATGTGGTTGAGAAATATCCTGACCGCAGCGTGATAGTAGGACAGCAGGTGAAGTCATACTTTCCCGGAGGATATCTGATGATAAACTCGAATGATGAGTTATTGAAAATTGTGGAGAAGCCGGGGCCTGGGAATGAGCCTTCTGACCTCATAAATATCGTAGTGCATTATCATCCTTCGGCTGTGAAACTTATGGAATTTGTGGGCAAAGCGGTATCTCAAACTGACGATATCTATGAGACTGCCTTGGACGATATGATAGATGCAGGTCATCGGATAATGGTGGCTCATTACAGCGGGAAATGGCAGCCGGTTAAGTACCCGTGGCATATATATGATGCGGCTAAAATGCTTTTCGAGAAGGAAGTGCGGGGTCGGGTGCGGAGGGGGAGGCTGCTTGTGGCCGGGGATCTCGAGAAGGCCTCTTCGGCTGTGATCAAAGGAGAAGTAATTATCGAGGAAGGAGTGAAGATATTTGAAAATGCTGTCGTGGCTGGGCCGGCTTATATTGGCGCTGGCGCCGTAGTGGCGAATAATGCTCTTGTGAGAGAGAGTTTCCTAGGCGAAGGATCTGTGGCAGGATTTACCACAGAAATAGCTCGAAGCTTCCTGGGTGATAGAGTCTGGACTCATTCGAATTATATCGGAGATAGCGTGATAGGCTCGAATGTATCCTTCGGGGCCGGCACTGTGACAGGGAATTTACGGCTGGATGAAGCGAATGTGAAAATATTTATCAAAGATCAGAAAGTAGATTCCGGCAGACAGAAGATAGGGCTTCTCGCCGGAGATGATATCAGAGTCGGTATCAATGTCAGCTTTATGCCAGGCGTGAAAATCGGCTCCGGAAGCATGATTGGAGCTGGTCTTATAGTAAGCCGTGATATAGAAGAAAAGAAATTCGTAAGTGTAGAGAATGGTGATATATTGGTGAAAGAAAACTTGATGGAAATTAGTAATAATAGGCAAGAATTAATGTCTAAATTATGCCAAAAGGAAAACTCAAAGTCTCAATTGTAATTCTGGATTTCCTCAAAAGTAAGAGAGTCTGCGAGAATGTGGAAAGCATTCAGAAACAGCTGACAGATTTCGATTATGAGATAATTATTGTCGACAATTCCTGCAATCCCGCGAATGCAGAGAAGCTCACCGCGCTGAAGAAATTTGACAATGTACAGGTATATATCAATGAGAGAAATACCGGCTATATACATGCCAATAATCGAGGCGCAGCCATGGCGAAAGGAGAATATCTGATGATAGTGAACCCGGATATCATCTGGCCTAAGCACGATATACTGCAGAAACTGGTGAACTTCATGGAGAAGAATCCTCAAGTGGGTATCTGCGGACCGAAACAGATAAATGATAATGACGGCTCTATCGCGATGACCGTGAGAGCTTTTCCAAATATATTTCTGCAAGTGGCCAGGCGTACTTTTCTGCGCTATCTGCCATGGATCAGGGGGTTGGTAGCATACGATGAAATGCGCCATCTGGATTATGATAAATTACAAAGCGTGGATTGGCTTCAATCCTCTTTCTGGATAGTGCGACGTGAGCTCTGGAATAAATTGGGAGGCTTGAATAAGGCTTATTTCCTGTTTATGTCGGACCCGGATCTCTGCCTCAACTGCTGGAAAGCCGGCTATGATGTCATCTATAATCCTGATGTCATAGTTCACGCAGATGGCAGAAGAGTGAGTGAAGGCGGGTTCCTCGCTTTCTTCAAGAAATGGACTCTCAGACAACATCTGAAAGACGCGCTGAAATATCAATGGCAGCATCTGTGGCAGAGGAATCCTAGAGTAGCGCAAAGTGAAAAGCGAAAAGCGTAGAGTGAAAAAGTAGAGCTAATAGCATCATACTGCTGGTGGAGTGGTGGCAGTTTCCGTGATTGGAATTGTGGCTGCGGCTTCAGGTGCCGGTGATTCTGGCTGTGGTTGTGCCTGCTGTTGTGCTTGCGGAGCGGTGAATTGCTCTACTTGATGGAAGGTGTTTTGCAGCCAGGTCTGGCCGGTCTGAGCTTGCTCTGTGAGAGGAGCTGCCTGCATTGTGGCGGCTTGTTCTTTCGAGAGCGTCTTGGCTTTGTATTTGCCTTTCACCTCGTCGATTTTGCGGGATATGGAGTCCTGGTCTACTTCAGCCTGATCGCCTTTGTCCATCTGAATACTCTGAATAGGGTATGGGATATCTACTCCGGCCTCGGCATAGGCCTTAGTAAGCTCCATAATTACTTTATTCTTCACTTTGACGAATTTGCCGCCTTTCGAATCTATCCAGACATTGATTTTGAAATCGATAGTAGAGTCGCCCCATGAAGAGAAAATCACGCTGGATTTAGGCTTGCGGAGCACCCAAGGAATACTGTTTACCACAGCCAAAGTCAGGGCCATAACTTTCTTCAGATCGGATCCATATCCGACCCCCATGACGAAAGAGATTTTGCGGAATGGATTTGACGTCTTACTTACTACGACATTACTGAAAAGTTCGGCATTCGGCACTATCACTTTCGTACCGTCGAAACCTTTGATGATGGTCGCGCGGGTCTGTATTTCTACGATTTTCCCCGTGACAGCTCCGACCGTAATCACGTCCCCGATAGTGAAATGGCGCGCAGCCAGAATCATCATGCCCGCAATCAAATTCATAATTATATCCTGCAGTGCGAACCCCAGGCCGAAGGCGCCGGCCGCGACGATTGGCTTCAGGTCTATGCCTACTATGCTCAGAGCGACGGTGATACCGAGCGTCAAGGTGGCGAAGAAGGCGGAGCGGCCGGCGATGATCTGGACTTCCCGATGCTCTTCCTCTATCCCCTCTCTGGATAATTTCATCTCAATACTTCTACGCACGGCGATAGCCACCAGATAGCTGGCGAAAGATACGATGATGGCCACAATCCAGAGCGGAATCTGCTGAAGTATGTTTGCTACCAATTTGGCTAATTCATTGCTGGTCTGCCCTCCGACTTCATTGGCCGTATTACTGCTCACCTGTGCCAATACGGAAGGGATGCCGAGAATTATGTTTAGTATATTCACCTGGTCTGGGATTTATGTTTATCATTGAATTATACCAAAAAATGCTTAAATCATCAACCTCATATATTTGGGATTTGGCTTGGGGTGGTGAATAATCCGCTTAAGATGATTTCTTAATAAAATCAAAATGGAATTATTACTAGGGATAATCGTCATTATCGTGGTGCTGTCCTTCGTCAGACAGGTAAACCAATATGAACGCGGTATAGTGCTTACCATGGGTAAATTCTCTTCTGTCAGAGGGCCGGGCTGGACTCTCATCTTACCTGTTTTTCAGAGCATGCAGAAAGTGGACATACGTATCAAGACAGTGGACGTACCTGAGCAGGAAGCCATTACCAAGGATAATATCCCAGTCAATATTAACGCTGTAATATATTATCAGGTATCAGATGTGCAGAGAGCTATTCTGGATGTAGAAAATTTCTATTATGCCGTCAGCCAGTTAGCGCAGATTACTATGCGTAATCTGGTCGGTACTGTGACTCTGGAGGAATTACTAAGAGATCGCAGCTCCATCTCCGAGCAAATCAAGAAAATTGTGGATCTGGCTACAGAGCCATGGGGTATCAAAGTCGGCGATGTAGACTTGAAAGACATCACTATTCCTGAAAATCTGAAGAGAACTATAGCGAAGGTCGCTGAAGCTGAGAGAGAAAGAAAGGCCTCGATTATCCGTGCCGAAGGTGAAGTGATAGCCGCGAAGAGCATTGCGGAAGCCGCACGGACCATGGCAGAAGTACCGGGAGCTCTACATATGAGAACTCTTCAATCTATCAATGATATCTCCTCTGATCAGTCCAATACTACTATCTGGATGGTGCCTCTGGAAGCCCTGCGAGCAGTAGAGGCAGTCGGAAACTTCCTCGGACCGAAAGGAAAATAATAACAGATAATAACGCGAAGTGAATAAATCGGCGGTGATGTTCTGGAAGTACCTTCAACTCTTCAGGAAATCGCCGCCGTTTCTGTCTTCCGGTGGCAATTCTTCCTCTTCTCTCAGAGCTTCTTCTGCGGCTACTCCGGCATATTCCATACCGTAAGTGCTGGCGGAAGCCAGGAAATCATTTCCCCAATTCAGATAATACCAATAGTAAACCATGGCTAGTACGCCCTGGAAGAATCCTATTGACGCCCATGTGATCGGTAAAGCGGCGAATAGTAATACTGTCGCGCTGTGGAAAATCTGATAAAGGAAAATATTTACGGATGTAGCTACCAGCATGGCTATAATTGTCGTATAGACGGCCAATAATGGATATCGTTCGTCATTTAGTATTTCCATAATCAGAGCTGAGGCTGTGGCTACCAGAATTATCTGTAGACCGGCAGCATAAGCCGTAAACTCCAGGCTGGATGTGGATGTCGTCAGATATATAGGCGCTACGAAGGCAAATATGACAAGATTAAGTATGAATATCTGGTAAATAGCAGTCATGATTCTCGGATAGCGAAGTCTCTCTGTGAAAGAAAGCAGCATAGGCGTAGTCATGCTGGAAATCAGAGAAGTGATGAATATCATAGCCATCAATATCACGATAAATATCGGATTTACCTGCTCTCCTGTAGATGCTGCGGGATTTAGTACCGGCTGTAAGACCGAGGAAGAGGCCAGAAATATCAGAAGCAGTATAAGTGAACCAAATACTCCTCCGCAAAGCCCCAGGAAAGTCTTGGCGAACATTGTGAAAAAGCTGACATGACGAGGGCCGTAATTCTGATCCGGATTTATCTGAGCCTGTTCCTGCATAGGCATCTGACTGTAGTCTGGCTGAACATTCGTGGCGCGGGCATACTGAGGTGTTTGCTCAGGCTGCTGCGGATAACTGGTGTTTTGATTTTGGCTGTTTGTCTCAGTCATAGCGATGATTTTGAATTGGGCTTTTAATTTGGTCTTCTTATTCTATCATAAAACAGCAAAAGAAGAAAGACGGATACTGTGATATAGGCGTCAGCGAGGTTGAAAACCGGGAAATTCCATACTGATATGAAGTCTGTCACATACCCCTGATTCAGACGGTCAAGCAGATTCCCGAAAGCA
>CAIOIA010000094.1 GCA_903858295.1 uncultured Candidatus Peregrinibacteria bacterium
AGCTACAGTCGATTCCTGAAGCAATGGGAAAGCCTGCTTGGAAGCATAGAAGATGCTCGCCGAGACTCTCTGGCTTTCGACAATGAACTGACACAGTTAACAGAAAATTTCGCGACTCTGAAAATCAAATCACTTCATCAGGTCGAGAGACTCTTCGACAATATTCGCGAAATGCTGAATCAATTTGCCAAGATACTGCCTGGAATTCCTGTGCAGCTCAGCATCAATATAGCCCTCAGAAATTCTGAAGAATGGCAGACTATTCTGGCCATGCTGAAAGACTTGAAACCACTACGCGCCGAATTGCAAAACATGTTTCAGAAATTTCAAAACATCCTGGACAGCTCAGAGATAGAAGACTCCGAGACACCAAATCATTTCAACAATCTCATCGACTCTTATCTGGAAGCCGAGCAAATCGCCGAACAGTATGACAAGAAAATCAATTGGATAAGCAAGGGTTTTCTGGATGAAAGCATTCACTTCCACGCAGCTCCATTACAAATCACCGACTCACTCAAAACCCTACTCTTCAATTTCAAGAAATCCGTAATCCTTACATCAGCCACTCTGACTTCTTTCGGCAATTTCAATTATATACGCTCCGAGCTGGGCCTCGGCGAAGACTTCAACGAGATCAAACTCCCAAGTCACTTCAGCTATCCGGATCAGGTGAAAATCATAATTCCAGAAGACTTGCCCGAACCGAAAGAGCCGGAATATATAGAAGAATGCCAAAAAGTTATCGACGAAGTGATAATACGAAACGGCGGCCGAGCACTGGTACTATTCACCGCCAAGCGCGAACTAGCCAAGGTCTTCCACGACCTGGCCCCGAAACTCAAGAAAGTCGGTATCAATCTCCTCGCCCAGGGCCTCACCGGCGGCCGAGGAAAAATTATTTCACACTTCCAGGATGAGCCGGCTAGCTGCGCCATACTCGGGACAAACAGTTTCTGGGAAGGCGTAGATCTCATAGGCCCAGTGCTCACATGCGTGATAATTCAGAAACTTCCTTTCGATCCACCCGACGATCCGATAGTCCAGGCCCGCTCCGCGAAATTCCGCCGCCCATTCGACGAATATTCCCTGCCACGAGCCATTCTCCGCTTCAAGCAGGGCTTCGGCCGCCTAATCCGCTCTGCGCGCGACACAGGCTCGGTAGTCATCCTCGACTCACGCCTGGTACAGAAAGCCTACGGCCGCGACTTCATCGCCTCGCTCCCGGAAGGCATACAGATCAAGCAATGCCCGAAATCCGAGGTACAGGATTATATCTGATACTGTCATAAAATTCATCGCCAAAACGCTTCCAGTGAGGCGGCTTTTGTGCTAAAATAAGAGGATAAACACAAATAAAATATGCAGAAAAAACAAATTCTCACTATCGGTATAGTTCTAGCCGTCATATCAGCCATCATAGTAAGTATTCTAGCTGGCTCAGGTCGCTAATTCCAGGGTGCCCTCTACAATATCCGCCCAATCTATACATCCTGCCACATCGAAGGAACTCTGAATTCCGGCACCGCATACAGCAGCGACAATCTCGACGACTGCGAAAATTTCCATAAAAAACTCACAGACAAGACCCCTCTACTGAAGGACGGAGTATACAAAATTACAGTCACATATACAGACAAGAAAATTCCGGAAAACATCATCCCGATAAGTATTATCAATCAGCAATTATCCTGTACATATCTGGAATCAGGATATACTTCCGTGGTCGACATCATGAATCCAAACAATCAGCTCTCAGTCGAGACAGTGAAATCCACCGACGAAATTCCGGTCGGTTCCGAGGGACTAATCGCCAGAATAAATTATGCGAAAGACAACCATCTCTATGCTTATGACACGAATATCTGTGAAAGCGCCTTCCAGACAACTATCTATGACAACGACAAAATCGTACAAGGATTAGCTCGACTCGACACCAACGGTTTCATAAACAGTCGCCCATCAGTAAATGAAGTATTGATCACAAATGCCTTGTACTTCACAGACAAGAGCGGAACCACGATAAAAGAATTCTCTCCAGGCAACGTCTATGCCACGCTCAATGCATCTCCGGATTTGACCTTCAAATTCACAATTCCATGCTCAAGTAATTTTCCTCAAGCCACAATTCCAGAGGTCACCACAAGTACAGACAGTTCACTGCTCTTCTTAGGATTGGATAGTAAATTCCTTCAAAACTGCGGCGACAAACTATATCTGAGCTTCCAGAATTCTAATCTCTACAACGATATTCAGATAGTCGGCCCTCCGATAACGCTCACACAAGTAACAGACAACACAGCAGGTTATGACCTCAGACTTGCAGATCTGGCAGGGATAAACAGCATCAACAGCGTATTCCCCTTCACATATACCGTAAAACTTCATCTACGCGATCGCTCAGACTCGAGAGATGTACAGACACTCGGGACCGGAATTCTCAATATTCCTAAATACACTAAAACAGCAGGCACTTCCAGCTCTACAACTCAATCCACCACAACGACCTCGACGAACATTTCTACAGAAGACGCATCCGCCACCGAGAATCGCACTGCTCCATCAATCACCGATTTATTCAGCACTCAAGACACAACCACACTAGCCACTCCGCCCATCACATTCTCTCCAAACATTCCTGGAATAATCGATTTACCAAGTCTACCAATTACGGATACATCCACAGAGACTACATCGGCCACACCTAGCCTCATCCAGGAAGACAGCACCACAACTACAGACCCAGCCCCAGCACCATTCAAAATCCGTCACATGCCCGAGAAAATCCTGGTTCTTCCCAAGATAGTTCAGTAGGGGCCCACCCATGAAAAAAGATGCTTCCCTGGCGGGGGACGGCGAGAATCGAGAATTTGCATAAATTTCACTTCTCCTCTAAAATCAGCCCAGCGCATTAATCCTTAAGTTTCATCTATGGAGTTATTAATCATACTGGCCGTCGTGGTTGTAATTGGCCTGGCCGTAGTAGGAGTGTACAATTCATTAATCCAGCTGAAGAATAAAGTAGATGAAGGCTGGGCTGACATAGAGACTCAGCTGAAAAGACGCTATGATCTGATTCCAAACATGGTTGAGACAGTGAAAGGCTATGCCAAACACGAAAGCGGTACATTCGAAGCAGTGACACAAGCCAGAAATGCGGCCATGAATGCGAAAACTCCGGAAGACAAAATCCAGGCTGAGAATGCTCTCTCCGGCACACTGAAAACTCTCTTCGCCGTGGCAGAGAATTATCCTGAATTGAAAGCAAATCAAAACTTCATGGAGCTACAAGCAACTCTGAAAGAAGTCGAAGAGAAGCTTCAACTATCACGCCGTTATTACAACGCTACAGTCCGTGATTTCAATACTAAAATTGAAATTTTCCCGAACAATATTATCGCTGGAGCATTCCACTTCGCCCGCAGAAACTTTTTCGAAATTGAGAACCCTGAAGAACGCAATAACGTAAAAGTATCTTTCGATGATCAAAATAAAAAATAGACTCGCGGCAGCTGGACTAATTGGTCTATTCCTATTCATAGCCGCTTCACCGGCACTGGCTATCAAGGCCACAATACCCAAAACAGCAGCGGATGCTCTAGAAAAAGCTATGTCCAAAAGCGAATTCAGCGATTGGGGTATTAGCCAATTCAATTCCGACCTGGTGATCCGACCTGACAGCAAAATCGATGTCACCGAGACTATCACCGCCGACTTCACAAACGCCTGGAACAAACACGGCATATATCGCTATATCCCGATTTCCTATGAAGACAAAAATTATCAACGGATGAATATCCGCTTCTCATTAATCTCTGTAACTGATGAGAAAGGCAATCCATATGAAGTAGAGACCACGCATGAAGGCGACGACATCAATCTAAAAATCGGCTCAGCTGATACAATTGTCAGTGGTCAAATCAAAACCTATATCATCCGATATAAGCTCGACCGTGGCATAAATCAATTTCCTGATCACGACGAATTATTCTGGAACACCACAGGTAATGGCTGGGACGTGCCGATATCGCATTCCACCACGACAGTGACCATACCTGAAGGAGCAGATAAATCAGCCCTCAAAGCCATCTGCTACACCGGCGCGGGATATAGCACAGCCCAAGACTGCACAAGCGAAGTAATCGACAACAATACATTCCGCTTCAGGACGAATTCATCTTTATGGCCGGAAGAAGGCATCTCCGTAGCCGTCTCTTTCCCTAGAGACCTGGTCACATTCCCGCCTCCACTTACAATACTTATGTGGTTTATCCAGGACAATTGGGGATATCTAATCCCCTTTTTTGTTTTGCTTTTCTGCTTGTATTCCTGGAATCGCAATGGCCGCGATCCTCGCGCTACACACCCCACCATCATGCCGGAATACGAAGCACCGGATAAACTCTCACCGGCTGAGATCGGCACACTTCTCGACGATCGCGTAGACATGCAGGACATCACAAGCTGCATCATAGACCTGGCAACTCGCGGTTATCTGAAAATTATTGAAAGCAAAACCAAGCAATTCATCGGGGAGAAGACCAACTATACCTTGGAAAAAATCGCAGACAAAAGCATCACAGACCTCAAGCCATTTGAACAGAAAATATTCAACGGGCTCTTTGCCGGCGACGCCACATCAGTGGACATGGAAGATCTGAAGTACAAATTTTACAAACACATAGCTGGCATACAGAAATCAATTTACGGGAAACTGGTAAGCGATAAATACTATGTATCCAATCCTGAAACCGTACGTAAACAATATATGGGTATAGGCGGTATTATGGTTTTCCTCATATTATTCGTTCTAGCTCCATTCTTGTTCAATTGGAGTATTTCCTTATTTTTCGGACTATTAATCAGCAGTCTCATTATCATGGGTTTCAGTGTGATCATGCCGAAGAAAACCCAGAGAGGAGTCGATACATATATACACATCTTGGGGTTGGAAGAATTCATCAAGACTGCGGAGACAGATCGTCTGAAATTCTACGAGAAGGAAAACATCTTTGAGAAAATTCTACCATACGCCATAGCTCTCGGCCTGGCGGACAAATGGGCCAAAGCATGTGAAGGCCTTACATCCGAACCACCGAGCTGGTACACCGGCGCATCATGGAATCATTTCAGCACTCACAACCTCCTCTACTCACTGAACCGTTTCAACCATAATCTAGGGTCCACTCTAAGCTCTGCACCACGCAGCTCCGCTTCTCACGGAAGCAGCGGATTCAGTAGCGGAGGCGGATTCAGTGGAGGCGGCTTCGGCGGCGGAGGCGGCGGAAGCTGGTGAGACAAATTCCTCAAAGCGCATACAAGCAGTTCAAAGACTGGGAAGCTACTCTCAGAGAAATTCGGAGTGAGGGGCTTAAATACGCCATTAAAAAATTGCAAAAATGACGCAAGTGACTGAGTTAAAGCACTCCAGTCGCCCGGGATGCGCGAACCTAAACAGAAGTAAAGCACTGCACAGGCAGGCAACAGTCATTTTTGTGATTTTTTATTGGCTTATTTAAGCTCCCGAACGCAGCTTTCTCTGAGAGTAGCTTCCCAGACTTTGAACGGACTAACGCGGCTCTCAGAGCTTATTCTCCTCCTTGATTTTCTCTATCTCATCGCGCAATTCCGCGGCTTTCTCGAAGTCGAGATTTAGCGCAGCCAAATCCATCTGCTCCTCCAGCTCGCGGACAAATCGCCCCAATTCCGCTTTAGGAATTTTCTTCACATCGATATGCCGCTCGCCGGCCAAGCGGGTCTGAGTGCTATGCATAGCGATATCTTTGATAGCACGCACGATAGTCTCCGGCGTAATCCCATGCTTCTTATTATAAGCGATCTGTATCTCGCGACGACGTTCAGTCTCATCGATAGCGCCTCGCATGGAGTCTGTAATCCTGTCCGCATAGAGCACCACGAAACCATTCACATTACGAGCGCAACGACCGATGGTCTGTATAAGCGCGCTCTTCGAGCGCAGAAAACCTTCCTTATCCGCATCGAGAATTCCTATCATAGACACTTCCGGCAAATCGAGCCCCTCACGCAGAAGATTAATTCCCACCAACACATCGAATTTCCCCAAACGCAAATCCCGCAGTATCTCGACACGCTCGAGAGTCTGTATATCCGAATGCAGATACTTCACTTTCACTCCTGCATCAGTCAGATAATCCGTAAGATCCTCCGACGACCTCTTAGTCAGGGTTGTGACCAGCACGCGCTCTTTGCGATCAATTCTCTTCTGAATTTCATTCATCAAATCATCAATCTGACCCTTACGAGGACGCACTACGACGAGAGGATCTATGAGACCAGTAGGACGGATAATCTGCTCTGCGATATGCCCCACACTTTTCTCCAATTCATACTTGGCAGGCGTAGCGGACACATACACAGCCTGATCCACGGCCTCTTCAAACTCATCAAACTTGAGAGGTCTATTATCATGCGCGGAAGGAAGACGGAAGCCATAATTTATCAGGTTCTCCTTACGGGAATAATTGCCGTTATGCATACCGCCGATCTGAGGAATCGAGATATGAGACTCATCCACTATGAGCAAAAAATCATCTGGAAAATAATCCAGCAGGGTTGAAGGAGGCATACCAGGCTCTCGTCCATTCAGATAACGGGTGTAATTCTCAATGCCCTGACAATATCCGGTCTCACGCAAAATCTCCATATCATAAGTAGTACGGGTCTTGATTCTCTCGGCTTCCAGAAGCCTACCTTGATTCAGAAACTCCTGACGTCTCGCCTCCATCTCCAGCATAATCTGCGAGACAGCTTTCTCGATTTTCTCTTTGGAAGTGATATCATGCTTGGCCGGGAATATTTTCACAGCCTCAAGTTCACGAATTTCTTCACCGGTGAAACCATCCGCCTCGGTAATTCTCTCTATCTCATCCCCGAAAAATTCCAGACGAAATATATTATCACGATCCGGCGGAAATATTTCGAGAGTGTCGCCAAGCACATGAAACATACCCTGCTTAAATTCCATCTGGCTGCGATTGTATTGAATGTCAGTCAGCTGCCTAAGCAATTTATCGCGCTTCCTCTCCTCACCGACCTTCAGTTCTATAGCGAAAGCCTGATAATCGTCCACAGAGCCGAGACCATAGATACAGCTCACTGAAGCCACTATCAGTACATCTCTACGAGTGAGCAAATTCACAGTGGCCGCATGCCTGAATTTGGAAATCTCTTCATTGATGGAGGCATCCTTCTCTATATAAGTATCACTCGACGCAATATAGGCTTCAGGCTGATAATAATCATAGTAAGAGACGAAATAACTCACGGCATTATTGGGGAAAAAATCTTTGAATTCATTACAGAGCTGGGCCGCCAAAGTTTTGTTGTGAGCCAGCACCAGAGTCGGTCGCTGCACTTGCTGCACGACATTGGCCATGGTGAAAGTCTTACCAGTACCGGTAGCTCCGAGCAAAGTCTGATGCTTCACTCCGGCATTAACCCCTTTTACAAGCTTCTCTATAGCCGCCGGCTGATCACCCTTGGGCTGATAAGGAAATTTGAGATCAAATCCCGCCGCTGTCCCTGATGCCAAAGTCATTTACAATAAATTAATTAATCCAAAAGTAACAATAAGCTTAGACTATTTGTCAGACTAGTTCAAAGAATAATAAAAACAGTGAGTATTTGATATACAAGACCACATATTTGACAGGAATTCAACATCATTTGCGGGCACTCACCCTACGCCCACTTCCCAAATCCACGAATTAGTGTATAGCTACAATGTATCAATCTCGCTTGGAGACTGATAGGATCTCCAAAACTCGGCTAGAGAACTATGGGGGATGTCTCAGAGACTCCTCCAATAACGCGACGAAAGGAAGACGGCAATGAAGACGAAGTTCCTCAGGCTGTTCAGCATCATGCTGCTCAGCCTCGGGGCCTTGTTGCTCTCCCAAGGGGGATGCGACAGGCCGCTCGGTGGAGACCCCTGCCTCAGCGGGGACACCTCCTGCAGTTCCGACGCGGGTGCGAAGACGACCGGCACGGGTGGAAACACCCATAGCGACGCCGGCCCGACCTGCACTCCGACCGGCGAGATCTGCGACGGCATCGACAACGACTGCGACGGAGACATCGACGAGGGCTGCGACTGCAGGACGGGCGACATCCGCCCCTGCGGCACCAATCTCGGCGAGTGCACCAGCGGCCAACAGTCCTGCCTCTCGGGGCAGTGGGGCGCCTGCAGCGGAGTCGAACCGGCCAGCGAAATCTGCGACGGGCTCGACAACAACTGCAACGGCACCATCGACGAGGGCTGCCCGTGTCAAACGGGCGCACTCCGCGCCTGCGGAACCGATCTCGGCGAGTGCACCAGCGGCCAACAGTCATGCCTCTCGGGGCAGTGGAGCGCCTGCAGCGGAGTCGAACCGTCCAGCGAGATCTGTGACGGGCTCGACAACGACTGCGACGGCCTCATCGACAATGGACTCCTGAACGCGTGCGGACACTGCGGGCCTGTGCCTGCGGAGATCTGCAACAGCATCGACGACAACTGCGATGGTCGGGTGGACGAAGGTCTGCTCAACCAGTGCGGTCAGTGCGGGGTGCTACCCGCGGAGATCTGCGACGGGCTCGACAACAACTGCAACGGCCTCATCGACGAGGGGTTGTTGAACGCCTGCGGCAAGTGCGGGCCACTCCCCGCGGAAGCATGCAACGGCCTCGACGACAACTGCAACGGCACCATCGACGAGGGGTGCGGCTGCCAGGCCGGAGCGACTCGACCCTGCGGCCAGAACCTCGGCATCTGCACCACCGGCACGCAATCGTGCGTCGCCGGTCAGTGGGGCCTCTGCAACGGAGTCGGTCCGTCCAGCGAAAGCTGCGACGGCGCGGACAACGACTGCGATGGCGACATTGACGAGGGCGTGAAGAACGCCTGCGGCAAGTGCGGACCCACCCCGGTGGAGATCTGCAACGGCCTCGACGACAACTGCAACGGCATCATCGATGAGGGGCTGTTGAATGCCTGTGGAACCTGCGGGCCCGTGCCTGCAGAGATCTGCGACGGTATCGACAACAACTGCGACGGCATCGTCGACAACGGCTTGCTGAACACCTGCGGTAAGTGCGGTGCACTACCCGCGGAGATCTGCGACGGAGTCGACAACAACTGCAACGGCACCATCGACGAAGGGTGCCCGTGCCAGACTGGACTAGTCCAGAACTGCGGCACCAACATCGGCGAGTGCAAGTATGGCCAACAGGCCTGCATCGCCGGGACTTGGACGCTGTGCAGCGGCATCGGCCCCAGCGTCGAGATCTGCGACGGCAAGGACAACAACTGCAACGGGCTCATCGATGAGGGACTCCTCAACGCCTGCGGCAAGTGTGGGCCTGTGCCCGCGGAGATCTGCAACGGCCTAGACGATAACTGCGACGGAAACGTCGACGAGCATCTGCTCAACGCGTGCGGGTCTTGCGGGCCCGTGCCCGTGGAGATCTGCGATGGCATCGACAACGACTGCGACGGAGACATCGACGAAGGATGTCCGTGCCAGTCTGGGCTCGTCATGAACTGCGGGAAGAAGCTCGGCATCTGCACCATGGGCCAGCAAGCCTGTGTTGCCGGAGTCTGGACTCCCTGCAGCGGCATCGGCCCCAGCATCGAGGTCTGCAACGGTCTCGACGACAACTGCGACGGAAACGTCGACGAGCATCTGCTCAACGCGTGCGGGTCTTGCGGGCCCGTGCCCGTGGAGATCTGCGACGGCAAGGACAACGACTGTGACGGCACCATCGACGAGGGCCTCCTCAACGCGTGCGGGACTTGCGGTCCCGTACCTGTGGAGATCTGCAACGGCAAGGACGACAACTGCAACGGCCTCATCGACGAGGGGTTGCTGAACGCCTGCGGCAAGTGCGGCGTCCTGCCCACCGAGATCTGCGACGGTATCGACGACAACTGCAACGGTACGATCGACGAGGGCTGCGCATGCCAGGTCGGGGCAACCCGTTCCTGCGGCCAGAACCTCGGCATCTGCACCACCGGCACGCAATCGTGCGTCGCCGGTCAGTGGAGCCTCTGCAACGGAGTCGGCCCGAGCGTCGAGATCTGCGACGGCGCGGACAACAACTGCGACGGGCAGATCGACGAGGGCGTGAAGAACGCCTGTGGCAAGTGCGGACCCACTCCGGTGGAGATCTGCAACGGCCTCGACGACAACTGCAACGGCATCATCGACGAGGGGTTGCTGAACGCCTGCGGTAAGTGCGGCGCACTACCCGCGGAGATCTGCGACGGCGTCGACAACAACTGCAACGGCCTCATCGACGAGGGGTTGCTGAACGCCTGCGGTAAGTGCGGCGCACTACCCGCGGAGATCTGCGACGGCGTCGACAACAACTGCAACGGCACCATCGACGAGGGCTGCGCATGCCAGGTCGGGGCAACCCGTTCCTGCGGCCAGAACCTCGGCATCTGCACCACTGGCACGCAATCGTGCGTCGCCGGACAGTGGAGCCTCTGCAACGGCAAGCTCCCGACCGTCGAGATCTGCAACGGCCTCGACGACAACTGCGATGGAGTCATCGACAACGGACTCCTGAACGCATGCGGCAAGTGCGGCCCCGTGCCCGCCGAGAAGTGCAGCAACGGCCTCGACGACAACTGCAATGGGCTGGTCGACGAGCCCAACTGCATCTGACTGAGACGCCACAAGCGACTCGTCAGGACAGACTCGCATAAGAAAAATCTCTAGCCAAGAAAGGAAACCCACAATCACAAACCTTCCGTGTCCACTTCACCCGAGGTGTCCACGGAGACAATCAGAGTAATACTCTGGGAGACCAGCCCCCCGCCGCGCATGCGCGGCGGGGGGCCTTCCATATTCAAATAAATTTGACAATTCACGCCCACTCCAAGTATTAATTCCCATACAAAAAATGAATACTAAAGCTCGACAACCAGCCTACAAAGCTATTACTACACAAGAGGATTGTTCTGATGATTCCGGAGTTTTTGAACTAAAACTACCAGTCTATGGCCACACTCCTCTAATAAACAGATTCATCACAGATGCCAGGAAAAGAACTCTGGAAACAATAATCCTTTACCAAGAGATTACACAGCAACAAAAAATTGAAATGTTTTATTCAGATATTCATGCAGCAGTTTTCCAGAACTATATAAAACGAGCCGCAAAGCTCGCTCTGTCGACACAACCAGACAATAGAGTAGAAACAAACCTCGAATCTATACGCACTGACGCAGTCCAATACATTTATCAACTTTACAATCCTTGTTATCGAGAATCGATGTGTTTAGGAATGGTTGATCAAATTTACCACACAATAAGATACGGAGATTGGTTAACTACAAAAGGTATAAGAGAAATCGACAAACAAATTAGAATAATCTTAGGATTACAATCCGATTATGCCTTAAGATAAGGCCCCTCCCTGCTTCGTACTATAAAGTCTAACAGCACGATCAACCAGTTTAGGTAATTTCTCTGCTGAGCCTGTGATTTTTGCAATTTCTTCTTCCGGAACTCCAGCATTCCGCGCCTCAACCACGAGAGCTTTCGTCTTTTCCTCAAAACTTGAAACACTCCATTTATTTGCCTTAAAGAAATAATCAGCCAAATCACCTACGACAGGGATAGCTCCAGCAAAAAAATCCGCGGCCTGTAACCCGATAATCTTCAGGTATGAGACAGCACCAAGTCCAGCTTTATTTGCTTCATATAGCAAATATAATCCTGATAGTATAGAAGACCCCGCATCACCAAGCTCAGGGATAAGACTGATCAAAGGATCCAGACAATTATCATCAGCGAGTCTAGCGAAGATCTCCACTCTTTCTTTTGAATTCTTCGCAGCATTCAATCTATTTACAATTTCTTTTTGCTCTGGAGTCAACTTCACGGTTTTACTTTCCACTCCAGCAACTTTCAGTTTTCCATCAGTTTTCAATTCACCTTCTAGCTCAGCCCTCTGCTTAGCCGAAGTCCCTTTCGTAGCAAACTCAGCCATATCCATAGCCACTCCTAGAGGCATATCAGGAGCTTCTTTCTTCACTTCTACTTTTTGTTCTCTGGCATCTGACATATGTTTTTGTTTTAATAAATTTACTAAATTATATCACATACATCCAAGCAACACCCAGTGATTCCTCACGCCGCCAGTAATCCACCGACCTGCAAATCGACTAAATCTTTATACACTCCAGGCATGCCAACTAACTCTCCATGAGTCCCCTCCTGTACTACTTTCCCTTTATCCAACACTATTATTTTATCAGCTTTACGCACAGTAGAGAGACGATGAGCTATCACTATGGAAGATCGCCCCTTCATAAGTTTCTCCAGTGCAGCCTGTATAATTTGCTCATTTTGCGAATCCAGCGCGGAGGTCGCCTCATCTAGTATCAGTATAGGAGGATTCTTCAGAATCACTCTCGCAATAGCCACGCGCTGCTTCTCTCCACCGGAAAGCTTCAGTCCACGTTCACCGACTTTAGTCTGATAACCGTCCGGTAGTGAGGAGATGAAATCATGTATATTGGCTTTCCTGGCCGCAGACTCTACTTCTTCAGCAGAAGCGTCCGGCCTGGCATAGGCGATATTATTATAAATCGTATCATTAAACATGCTGTTATCCTGCATCACCAGACCTATCTGAGAGCGCAGAGATTTCTGCTTCACATCGGCGATATTCTGCCCATCTATCAGAATTTCTCCACCCTTCAAATCATAAAATCTGTTTATCAAAGCAGTGATGGTCGACTTCCCAGCACCAGAATGTCCGACCAGAGCGACCACCTCGCCAGGCTTCACAGTTATAGTAACATCTCGGATAATTCCGATCTCCTTGTAAGTAAATTCTATATTCCGGAATTCTATCTTCCCGGCAGTCACAAGCAAATTCTTCGCTTTCTTCTTATCCATCACCCGATTCTTCTCTTCCAATATTTTCCTGGCTTCCTCCAGTCTGAGGAAATTTCTCTGCAGCGCGCGCATGTTGTCTCCCAGCGAATATATCGGCCCATACACAGTCCCGAGGAAAGAGATAAACATAATCAGCACGCCGACAGAAATAGTCCCTTGATATATGAAATACACGCCTCCGGTAAATACGATAATCCGGTTCAAAGTCCTGATCACAGTCTGAGCGACGGAGATCCCACCCCATTTCATGGAAGTCCTCCTCTCAAAACGAATATATTCGAGTAATTTAGCCATGAATGTTTTATTTTCCTGAGCTTCCTTGGCGAAACTCTTCACCACCATGATATTGGCCATAGCATCATAAGCTCGACCAAGGGCTTCATCGAAACACTTTATGGACTTTTGCTGTTCTGTAGCAGTAGCATAAGACCCAAGTATAAAAAATATTATGGAAAAAGGCAGCATGATGAGACTGACCAGAGCCATTTGCCAGCTCACATAGAAAGCATAAATAAGCA
The DNA here is from genome assembly GCA_903858295.1 of uncultured Candidatus Peregrinibacteria bacterium. Taxonomy (GTDB): domain Bacteria; phylum Patescibacteriota; class Gracilibacteria; order UBA1369; family UBA1369; genus CAIOIA01. The sequence goes on from CAIOIA010000094.1 coordinate 13,454, forward strand.
CAGCCACCAGGCTCAGGACAGAAGGCAAGAGATCGATGAACACCGTATAAAGTATCCCCCAGAAAGCATCCAGCGCCCGATCTACTTTCTTCATCATTTCGCCGGACTTCTTCTCCAGATGAAAACGCAAATCCTTATCTAGCAGATTCTCTTATGCATCATGCATATAAAGCTTATCCACATCGCACACATAGTACCCGAAGCCAATTCTATAGATGGCAAAAAGCAAAAGCCCGAAAAGAGAAACTCCTGACCAGATAAGCAAATAATTGATTATCACGCTGATATTCATGGAAGCACCTTTCGCCAATTCATCCACGACAATCTTATAGACATATGGCTCCACCAGCGAGGCAGCCGTCACAATCAGCAAAATCGGGAAAGAATACAAAACTTTCCGCAATACGGAAGCGGTAAATTTCCTGAAAAACTTGATTGTTAGCCCGAAATTCTCTATTCGGGTACTCTCTCCATCCATAATATTTTGTTTATGACAAGCCTAATTCACTCCTTTCATCATACACCAATCACCAAATGTTTGCAATTTGAGCTATATGTATTATGATACGCCCGTTCACATCGTGTGCCCGTAGCTCAGCTGGATAGAGCGTTGGCTTGCGGAGCCAAAGGTCACAAGTTCGACCCTTGTCGGGCACACCATAGACAACATCAGCCTTTACCCGAGGGCTTGTTTGTTATATAATGATAAGATTTATATATATTCAGATCACACACAAATGTTTAAAAACTGTCCAAAAGGGCTTACCATCGGGTTACTAGCCATCACAGCTCTCGCTCTGACTGGAGGAGCTACATACCTATCACTCACTAGTTCAGAATATCTGGCCAGCTTATTCGGAGATGTTACAAAGATCCAGACAGACAATTCAGCTGCCAATACAGTCCCTTCCACCCCATCCAAAGAGACTTCCAGCATACTACAATTTGATAATGACAACACTTTTGCCGAATATAGCCTATACGGGATACAAAAACCGGCTACCGAGGAAGAATTATGTAATTTCCTGGACGGCAGACTGCATGATGTGAAAATCCTGGCTCCACGAGCCCTGCATCGCTACACCACAGACTTCAATCTTCACTGCAAAGACAATCAAGACCTGAAAGGGGCAGCACCAGAAATCCAGATAGACTGGAGCAAATTCCCACCAAATCTACAGGTACAATCTGGAAATAAATCCATGAAAAGCTTCCTCAGAAATGCAAGCTCCGGCGGCGAAAGCATGAAGGGATTAAATAGTATTTTCCTATTATTTGGAAGCCTCTCGGACTCTACATACACACCATAAATAAGCGGACACATATTCTTCAGTGACTGTCCGGACTATCTCAAGCTCGCGATAGCGACTTTCTTATCAGCCGCTTTGAAGATGAAAGCGCCGGCCACCAGGATATTGACGCCGGCCGCACGACAGAGCTCAGCAGTCTCAGTATTGATCCCCCCATCGACCTCGATAACCAGATCAGGCCTAAGCGCGCGCAGAGCACGAATTTTCTCCAATGAATTTTCTATAAATTTCTGACCACCGAATCCCGGATTCACGCTCATCACCAGTACCATATCAAGCAAAGGCAACACATCCCGTAATCCATCTATCACGGTCCCTGGATTGATAGCCACAGCAGCCTTCATACCTAACTCCCGTATACGGGTTATCACCCGATGAAGGTGCTTACAAGCCTCGAAATGCACAGTCACTGAAGCCACCCCTATCGCATGCAACTCCTCCAGATAATTCTCTGGATTCTCCACCATCAGATGACAGTCGAGAGGCAATCGCGACCGAATACATCGAATCACAGGCACTCCGAAAGTCAGATTCGGCACGAAGTGATTGTCCATGACATCGACATGTATCATATCAGCTCCCGCCGCTTCCAGCGCCGCAATTTCCTCATTCAGCTTACCTAAATCAGCCGACAGTATGGACGGAGCAATTAATACTTTTTGAGAATTCTCTGAATTCATATATAAGTAAAATCTTTAACACTGGCCCGCTTCAGCACCGCATCGCCCATCCTGAGACATCACAGTATCAATTTTCCCGATACGTCGGACATGCCTCTCTTCAGCAGTAAACTGTGTCCGGATAAAAATATCGACTATAGCCATAGCCAATTCCTTGGCAGTAAATCTCTCACCCATGCAAAGCACATTGGCATTATTATGCTGACGTGACAATTCAGCTGTTGCCTCATTATTTGCCAATACTGCCCGGATGCCGCTCATGCGATTTGCAGCTATGGACATACCGATGCCGCTTCCGCATAACAGAATTCCGAAGGCACCTTCATTCTCCAAAACCTTCTCACAGACTTCCCTGGCTATATCTGGATAATCAGTAGCATCATCTGCAAATACACCCAAATCCAGCACGGAAGAGCCTTCCTGGCCCTGGAATTTCTGGTCCAGATAAGCTTTGACTTCCTTCTTCAGATTTACTCCTGCGTGATCAGATCCTAGATAAATTCGCATAATTTTTGTTTTAAATTGTCTTTCCCTATATTATAACACTGATAGAAGCCTAATTAAAGACTAAAACGCTTATATATGACGGAACTGATATCTCTACGCAAAACA
>CAIOIA010000095.1 GCA_903858295.1 uncultured Candidatus Peregrinibacteria bacterium
AAAGCCAATACATTTTTCCCCTGCTCCAGCGCGCATCTGGCTGTGATCAGCGCGCCGGATCGCTGAGCGGCTTCGACTATTATGACAGTATCGGATAGCGCTGAGATCAGCCTGTTTCTCTCCAGAAATTGATATTTGAGTATAGGGAAAGTTACAGGATATTCTGAGATAATACTTCCACCACAACCGAGAATTTTCTGAGCCAAAGCATAATGCGATCTGGGCGTAATATTTCCTATACCGGAAGCCAATATCCCGATAGTCGGAGCATTAGCTGCGACTGCTCCGCTATGCGCCGCCGCGTCGATGCCGAAAGCCAATCCACTTACAGTCACCACTCCCTGCCCCGCGAGCACTTTCGCCAGATTATAAGCCATCTTCTCGCCCATCGTTGAGGACTTCCTCATCCCGACAATACCGATTTTCCGCGCGAACCCACTCAGATTAGCCCCCTTCCTGTAAATCATAAAAGGCGCTTTATCTATGCCGCCAAACTCCTTTGGATATTCTCTGGAACTCCTACCGACAGGGAAAATATCTGCCGACCAGAGCTTCTCCATCGCCGCATCCAGATCAATTTTCTCACGACCACGCATCACAGCCGCGGCATACTCCGGACTTAACCCCGCCTTCTCCAGATCTCGACCCGAAGCCTTCTCCCACCCCTCTCTGAAATCCCCGAAATAATTCCAGATTTTCTCCAGCACGATGTAGCAAGTCCCCTCTATATGCCAGAAAGCATGAATATATTTCTCCATAAATTCACAAAAATAAAATATCGAACAGAGTTTATCCGCCCGACATTAACCGAACATAAAATCTTACTTGTATTCCCCGACCCCCTCATCCCCCACGATTTTCCCTTTATCCAGGCGCACCACGCGCTTCTTCAGGAAATTCACAATCTCCCGATTATGAGTAGTGAGTATCACGGATATCCCCTGCTTATTTATTGCCAGAAATAATTTCACGATTTCCAGAGCTGTCTTCGGATCCAGATTCCCGGTAGGCTCGTCAGCTACCAGCAGACTTGGCTCATGCACAAGCGCTCTCGCTATAGCCGTGCGCTGCTTCTCCCCACCAGACAATTGATGCGGGAAATGCCGCGCCTGATCACTCAGACCGACAATTTTCAGTACTTCATTCACCCGCTTATTGATAAGCTTCGGTTCCACGCCGCATACTTCGAGCGCGAAGGCCACATTCTCATGCACTGTCTTCTGCGGAAGTAATCGGAAATCCTGAAATATCACCCCGATTCTCCGTCTGAAATACTGCAATTCCTTATCACTCATCTCGCTGACTCTGTAGCCATCCACAGTGATATTTCCGGCCTGAATTTTCTCAGCTCCTATCAGACTGTATACAAGCGTAGACTTGCCCGCGCCGGAAGGCCCGATAATAGAGACAAATTCTCCGGGAGTAATGGCCAAATCGATGTTGTCCAACACCCTCTTCTGCTTATACTTCTTGATAACTTTATCGAAGATAATCATGGCCTGATATTATCACAACGATTCCAACTTTCCAAAGGAAGCAGAAAATTGGATATTAGGATTCAGAGTGTATAAGGTTCTTGATACTTTGAGTGACTTCGGCGCTGATACGTTGTACCGGGAAGGTCAGGCCAGCGCGATGAATTCCTAGAAGTATTTTGTATATTTCGATATTTCTCCGCATAATTCGGGCATTCTTCTCAATATGATATTCATGGCCTTTCATTACCTTGCGACCCAGACAATCGCATTCCAGGAATTTAAGTAGAGTTCTACCATTTTCGATATCTCCTCCGAGTGAAAACAATTGAGCGAGTTTATTCAGTCTCCAGCTCAATTCTGTAGAGAAGAGAATCTCGTGCTTGGCTATCATTTCTACAACTATTGCCAATTCCTCAGGGGAGAGCAGTTTCGCGAGGTCTTCATTGGCATGTTTGACTGACTCAACCACATGATCCACACGATTTTCCGGAGTGCTATGGAGATTCCGCTCTCTTTTACCTGTATCGTGATAGAGAAGGGCTAAAGCAATTCTGAAAAGCGCTTGTCTGTCTGTCACCGGACCAAATTCCAGGTCGGAAGGAGTTGTCTGAGACAGTTTAGCCGAAGTCATCAAAGTGTGTATATAGACATCACCTTCATTATGCTTGATTTCAGACTGCTGAACTCCTTTTGCTCTATCTAGAGCCGGGAAAAGCTTTGGCAATTCACCAAGTTTATCAAGAGATTTGATATACAGAATCGGAGCGTCTACCATGAGGTCTCTATCTATTCCAGCAGCTTCAGCTGTTTCTTTTCTTAATATCATTGTGAAATTTATAATTGTAAGAGCTATTCTAGAATAGCAATGCCATCGATGTCAAGTCCGCGGAATAGAGAATTTCTGAGTTTAATTCTGGAATCATTCGGATTTATACCCATTACATCACAAATCCAGGCTTTGGCATAAGGAAGTATCGTGTGTTCAGGCCTGTAATGCCCGGATCCATTATTGATTTCAGACAGATGCCATCGTCCATTATCATCCCTGGTAAATGAGAGTTCTCCCGCCCCATATATATTTCTGCCTTGTGCAAGCTCGGAATGTGCCGCACGACTGCTGTCAGCGGCCCCACGTATTCTCTCCTCTTCAAGTATCACCTGGGATTCTCCATCAATCACATATATAAATTTTATCAGATTTGCTTCTTCCCGTTTGACTTCCCGTTTGGCAAAAGAGTCCCACTCTCTGGCGAAGATTTCTTTGTATGCATCAAGCAAATCATTCTTCGCTGCCTGCACTGGCTCTAGGAATTGACTTGAGAGAGTTTTAATTTTCTCTCCCATGGCACGGGCGATGTCTCCTCGTATTCCTTTCATCTGGGCTTCTAGAGGTTCCAGTGCTGTTTTCTTGCGAGTCTCCACTTCGGCCATTGTTTCTCTGGCTTTGTTCAACTTGGTTTTGCCACCCTTGAAATATGTCGCTAATGATTTCTGAACCTGTGAGAATTCCGCGCGCTCAGCAGCTGTCAAATCTGAGGCTTTCTTCTGTGTAAATATTTTATGTTTATTCAACAGAGCATCCAATCGTTTTTCTGCCCGTCTGATATTCTCGAGTAACAGATTTTTATCGAAATCTTTTAGCAGAGTGTCTTTCTTGGCCGCACGATCGCCGACAATTGTCGTAGTGTCATGTTTTCGAGACGATGGGTCATAGGTAGAAACTGCCGTAAAAGACCTGTCCTGATCGTTCAAATATTCCCAGATATGAGCTCCTTCGATAAAACGTTCCGGCTTCGAATAGGACCTCGGCTTTTGACCTTCTCCGGTCTTATTCACATCTTGGAGAGTGTCCATCAGGATATGTTCTATATCCAGTGGGTAACCATCTTCAGGTCCGACATATCCCATTGACTTGCGCACAGGCCTGTCTTCAATTTCCATCGCTGATTCACGGCGCTTCAATTCAAATTCCTTGATTCTCTCAATTTCAACCATAACCTTGGCCACGACTTCGTCATATCGATCTGGAGTAACTACATAAGTAGATTTTTTGGCCTTCAGTTCCGGATTGGCATTAAGCATTTCTTCATATTCGACCAAGGCTCGAAGTACTGTGGCAGATGTGGCTCTTTCATCGTAGGCTGCAATTTTATCGGATCGCTTGGGATTCTTCCCTTTATCCAGAAGTTTCTTGAGAATAGTCTCTTTCCTCAATTGCATAAATCTATCTAGAGTCTCGACATCCATGATTTCCTCTGGATGTTGTAGATACTGTTCAGAGAGCCCTGCGGCTTCAGCATCTTCACGACTGATATTTGTGTCCTGTATCAGCCATGTAATACTCTTATCACGGACTGCCTGCGCGATACCTGCGACTACCAATTTATCCTCTTCAGTATAATCGGAATCATCATTTACAAATTGAAGTCCTTTTAATGGGTTTCCCTTCTCATCCGTAGGTCTCTTTAGCACAAATCTGTAGTCTTTTCCACTTGGCAACTCGATGTTGTAGATGATCTCGATACGTGGCACGGCGCCAATTTCTTCAATTTTTTCACCTATAGCCCAGGCTAACAATTGATAATCAATTCTCCCCTGTATCTCTACTGAAGCTCCGGAGATTTTAGATTCTTTCGACCGGGAACCTTCTGCCGCTTCCCTCGCCGCTTCCTGATACTTGAGAAGTTGATTTCTCGAAGTGACCGCTTCTCCGCCTCCATATTCATGTCCGAACATTCTTCTAGGCCATGATTTCGTCTCGTAGACATAAGGTTTTCCATCTTTCATGATACCCTGTACGTCAAATTCAATATCACCTGTCTTCTCATCTCCCCCGAGTTTCCTAGTAGGTGGTCTGGTGAAACTATCTTCCAATTTCTCATATCCAAGATATGGGGAAACTATAGTTCTCTCAGTTGGGTCAAGCTTTTCCAGCCCCTGCTCGATGAGAAGTGCTCTTCTGGTCAATTCAAACAATACCCCCATAAAAGCAGTTTTGATCTTGGCAGTACTTGGCTGTTTTAGGCAACTTTTCAGTCTCATCAGATATGCTTCCTGTAATCTATCCGGCAATGTGTGATAACTGGACAAGAATTTGTCTTTATCACTCTCTGAAATAGACCTTTCAGCAGCCATTTTTTCGAAGAACTCTTTTTCCTTTCTGTTCTTCTCGGCTATTCTTCTCTCCTCATCTGCAGATTTCCTGTCAGCCTCTGCGAATTCTGAAAACTTCCCAAGGAACTTTTTCTTGCGTTGATCAATTTCCCTCTTGAGAGTAATTAATTCTTTTCTCTTCTGAGCATCCAGACTTTTGTCGCTTAGCATAGAACTGATTTCCCCCAGCACGGTTTCATATTTTCCGAGAATTGTGCGATACAATTCCATATTCTGACTATCAAGCGATTCTATCTGTTCATCCAGACCAAGCAATTCGGTCAATACCTCGCTCGACTGCAATATATCTTTTGGTTGCATAGTGGTGTTTTATTGGCACTAATATTATAAATTTGCTTTCAGGTCTTTTACTTTTTTCTCATCTTTCATATTGGCTAATAGTTCCTGGACTTTCTCCAGGAAGCCAAGTTCACCCATTAATAGTGATTTGGTTTCATGAAGTTTTATCAGCTTGTCGTTCTTTTTATTGTTTTTTTGAGAATTCATGCTTCAGATATTAAGAAACATTAAATTATTTTGAGCCCTTCTTTGGTTTTTCTGGTCCACCTATATGTCCGAAATCCAATTTCGGAATCAGTGGCAGAAACTTATCAAAAGCCGCATTTCCAGACTTAGGGTAGAATGCAAGCACATCTTTACCCTTGGCGTCTTTCTCACCTGTTAGCTGCATATGAATATCGCCGTTTTCAAACCCAAGAGTAATATGTGGGTATCGCGGCTTCAGTCCAAGTATTGCCCTGCACTCATTGATAGCAGTGGGATCCAGAGCTATATAGCAGCTTTTCTTGTCGTTATCTTTGGACGGAACAGGATCTTTACTACCATCAACCATTCCCATGCCTACGACTTTAGCAGCCTCACCACGGGCTATACTTTCGCTGAGAGCGTTTAATTTCTCAAGCTGTTCATCAGTAATTGTTTTGAATACTCCTATTTCAGTCGGTCCGATGATTGTGACATGGAACCCTTCCGGTCTTGGCTGCATGTGCAGACCAAGTTCAGCATTCATGGCATCAAGTATAGGCTTCAGATCTGTATTTATCTTTACTTCCAAATGATTCAGATTAGCCAAGCTCTCCTTGGTCAATATTCCTTCTGGAGCCGCTACAAGTGCATTTTTGACCCGATCTTGGGTGTAAGTGTTCAGGGTTTCGACAGTCTGCACCGCTTGTTCAGATACTTTCGGGGAAGCCATCTCTATACTGATGAAAGCATCTTCGCCAATTTTGGCTTTCACTTCAGCAACTGTCAATTCATCTCCATATTTCCAGCCGAAACTCTCAGGGACAAACATTCTTCCTTCATTGTCTCGTGCTGGTCTATTTTCAGCGTCCTTTTGAATAGGAATCATTGGGGCAGGATGGCCGGCGTGCATTGTCCATACAGTTTTGCCTTCGCGTCCATCAGCTGGACCGACAATTACTGTGGCGAAATTGACCGCCTGCAATGCGCGGGCTGGAGCCTTATCTGAAGAAATGATCAAGGATGGGGAGCCTTTGGGAGATGGCTTCAATTGGACCTTAGTATCGTCTGACAAGTCCCTCACGCTTACTATTCTGCTTTGTCCGTACAAGCCTTCAGCTATATAGTAATTGCAGAATGGAAGCATACATGAAGCTGGCGCGCCCTTCTTTACCAACGCTTCTCTATCTGCACTATCATCTTGTCCGAGTTTGGCTGCTACGAGTTCCAGCACATGCATGGAGTCAGGGCAACTTTCACTATATATCACTGATCCCATTGTTCGGGCCTCGGGATCTTTTCTGGATTTAAAATGCTGAGCTGACATCCCATCAAGGTATTCTTGCTCTTCCACTGTCTTAATCAATGCGGCAACTGATGGATATTCCTGTAAAATTTCAGCTTTAGACTTAATTTCTTTTTTCATGGTAATGCCAAGTTAGATATTTATACATATTACTATCTAAATTATACCACAAAACGACAGAAATGCAAGGTCGTTGAGTTAGCCCTAGTTTCTTCAAGCTCTAATAATTGACACCCAAGGCTATCCGTGTTATAACTGCCTCTCGTTAAATACAATAATATGCCAATAGAATCTACCACCTCATTTGATACAATCTTAAGAAAACTGGTCTGCATAGAGGATTATCATAAGCAGTCAGACCCAGAGGTAATGCAGCATTTATTGGAAGCTGCTTTGGTGGCAATCGACGAAGAAACCACAATTTCCAGAGAACTTGAAGATGTCATGGATATTGGATCAATATCAAGGTGGAATGATTTTGTTTCTAATGATCCCACAATAATTGTAGATTCTCAGATTTCTGTCAGAAATCCTGGTGCTTTTGCGTTATGTCGAAGAGATGGGATCATAAGTATCCCAAATAGCGTTTCAGAGGATCCTTTGCATGTGTTAAGTTGTATTGCTGAACTAGGTTTACCATCAGTTTTTCTTGCTCTGTTTCATGAGAAGATTCATCAGCTACAGCACTCGTCTAAGCCTACAATGGATCATAGGAAGGTCGCTGGCGGTTCTGTGTTGGCTGCGACAATTGCTGATATTGCAGTAAACCTTAAGGGTGCGAGTTTAGGCATAGATTCGAAAACTCTTCCAGTAGTAAATACCGCAATCATAGTGATGACCGTGTTAATACTCTGCAATATAATCTATAAAAACCGCTACCGTGCACTCAACCAAATAATATTAATGGAAACTCAGGCAAATATCGGAAATCGATCCTTGGCAGACACGACAGAGCGTACTTTGGGGCAGACAATTCAAAATCATGTTCGAATCCACTATCCTACAATGGCAAACTTGGCGGACGCTAGTGGGATGGACGCCGTGTGGTTTGAAAACACAGTTAGTCGTATACGCAGACAAATCCTTCAACTTAGAGCGTTGGGAGCTACTCATAGAGAAATTGCTTCCTTGGTTTATAAAGGAGAAGGAGGTGATATTGGCGAAGGAGTCCCGGCATTAGAGTGCGAGATTCTTCGAAAACAGACGGAACTAAGTATTGATAGCACTATATTGGATGAGCGTGTGTCTCAGATCGAACAAGATCAAGAAGACATGAAGAGGAATATTCCTGAGATAACACGAAGGCTTATCGACTCTGTATATGATAAATTGCCTCCTGAGGAAAAACAGTTAGTCACAAGACACGAAGAAGCCAATGGATGTGCCAGAGGGCCATCCGGCTCGGTGAGAGAAAAGGCACGGGAATCACGAAGAAAGAAGAAACGCAACGGAAAATAATCATAGGACACTCCACTTGCATCTCTCACCTATGATACTTCCCATGCACCTCCTTCAGTCGCTTATTGGTCAGATGCGTATATATCTGCGTGGTTGTGATGGAGCTGTGTCCCAGCATATCCTGCACTGAGCGTATATCAGCGCCATTTTTCAGAAGTTCAGTCGCGAAACTGTGTCTCAATTTGTGTGGAGTGACTTTCTTCACCAGCCCAGCCATTGCAGCATATTTCCTGACCAATACTTGTACCATGGTAGGAGAAATTCTTTTCCTCTCACTGAGGCTATATCCAGCGCCTGCTTTCCCTCTCCCGTGATTTATGAATACGGGCTTGAGATCGTCTTTGCGGGCATTCAGATATCTCTGTATCGCCTCAGCCGCATCTCGGGAGAGGAAGACTATGCGATATTTCCCGCCCTTGCCTATCACCCTGAACTCACAGGTTTCCAGATTTATCCCATCGCGATTAA
>CAIOIA010000096.1 GCA_903858295.1 uncultured Candidatus Peregrinibacteria bacterium
AGATCTGATGCAGACTGAGCAAACTTCCTCATCAAATCATCTGACACAGCCTTAGTCTGAGTGGAATTAGAAAAATCCAGATTGATATCATCAGGGATAAACATTCAAAAACAAACATTTGTACTATTACCATCAAATAGTCTATTATCCAGAAAAATAAATCAAGCATATGTCCAAAAAACTCATTACCATTACATTAATAGCATCAGCTCTCCTTCTTAGTGGCTGTTTCGGAGTAGACAATAGCGGAGGTGGAAGCTCACCCAGCGACCAGGGACAGAATTCAAATCTGACCAAGACATACAATAATAATCAGTTTGCATTCAGCTTTCCTTCAACCTGGGATGTGATAGAGCCGAAAGACTTCACCAGCGAAATACCACGCGAAACACAGCTTAATGTGAGAAATAACATCAAAAACGACACATATACGGCAAACATCACTGTCGTGAAAAACGACTTACAGCTCACGCTCTCAAGTCTCGATTATGCCAAACAAATCCTCAACCGCCAGAAGACGGGGCTACTGGATTACAAGGAAACAAAGCGCGAAATCATACAGATACAAGTAGGAGGTCAATCCACCGAGACATATTATACTGAATTTGAAGGACGTCTGAACCAGACTGAACCAGTCCTGAAATTCATCCAGGCATATGCAGTAAAAGATAAAGCCGGCTTCATAATAATGGGCAGCTTTTCCACACAGGAAAACTCTTCAGTCATCGACAAAATAATCGCGGCAGTAAAGAGTTTCAAAGTGAATTAATAGTGAAAATCCGGAAGAAATCCTAGACTTTCTAAGTCAACTATAGTAAATAAATTGGGCAGACACAGACGAGGAAATCCTACCATTGAATATCACTATGATATTCTAAATACCCTGCTGGGGTGGCGGAATTGGTAGACGCGCGGGACTTAAAATCCCGTACTAGCAATAGTGTGCGGGTTCGATTCCCGCCCTCAGCACCAAGAACCGGCCTCCTGCCGGTTCAAGTCCCGCCCCAAAGCGTGACAAAATAACGATTGCGGAAGCAATTCAAACAACTCTAAACGCCTACAATATCTGCTCGTCTATCACCAAGTGTATCAACTCACACGAATATTTCACATATCAGAAAATATAAGATAGAATCCAGACAATTACCAAAACAAACATGAAAAAGCAGTTGAAATTTTCCAAAATCCTGAAAACAATTGGTCCTGGCTTCATATCCGGAGCCTCGGACGATGATCCATCAGGAATTGCTACCTACAGCCAAACAGGCACTCAATTCGGTTACCGACAACTCTGGACGGCTCTATTCTCATATCCTTTCATGGTCGCAGTACAGGAAATGTGCGGACGCATCGGACTGGTGACAGGCAACGGCCTCGCAGGAGTTATCAAGAATAATTACAGCAAGAAAATCCTATATTTTGCCGTCACTCTTCTACTGATAGCCAATACCATAAACATCGGAGCAGATCTGGGGGCGATGGCTTCATCGGCTGAATTACTCCTAGGAATACCATTCGCGATTTTGCTTATCTTCATGACTTTGTTGACATTACTACTGGAAATTTTTATCTCCTACCGAACCTATGCGAAATTCCTTAAATATCTAACTCTCTCACTATTAGCTTATGTAGTGGTAGTATTTATAGTAAAACAGGATTGGAAAACAGTAGCAGTATCGACCTTTCTACCAAGCTTCAGCTGGGATGAAAATTATCTGCTAAATATAGTCGCCATACTAGGCACTACGATTTCACCATATATCTTTTTCTGGCAGGCAGATGAGGAAGTAGAAGAGGAAATCGCTCATCATAAGATAAAAGCTATAGGTATAGGCTCACCGAAGATAAAAGATGGCGACATCAAAGCTATGAGACTGGACACTATAGTCGGAATGCTTTTCTCAAATCTTGTCATGTATTTCATTATCATCACATCCGCCTCCACTCTCGGGGCAAACGGAGCCATCCACATCGAAACAGCTGACCAAGCTGCACAGGCACTAAGACCTCTAGCTGGAGACTTCGCTTATCTTCTTTTCGCTCTCGGCATTATCGGGACAGGTCTGCTAGCTGTGCCAGTATTAGCAGGATCAGCTTCCTACGCTCTATCAGAAACTCTGAATTGGAAAGCCGGATTAAGCAAGAAGTTCCGTGACGCACGTGGATTCTACGGCATAATAACTGTAGCCACGTTAGTGGGACTGCTGGTGAATTTCACTCCTATCAAACCTTTTCAGATGCTATACTATACGGCTGTGCTAAACGGTATCTGCGCACCACCTCTGATCATAATTATTCTGCTCATAGCGAACAACAAGAAAATCATGGGCAAATACATTAATAATAGGATCTCTAACACCCTAGGCATCATGATTGCAATAATCATGAGCGTTGCAGCAATAGGACTGATATACAGCATGATTTTTTGAGGCAAAGACAAATCAGTCTAAATGAGGCTTCAGAATATGTGGCAATCTGCCAAGAGCGCTTAGTAATTCCTCAGCTGAAATTATCTCAACATCTTTATCGAATGCCATTGCAATAGTTTTGTCAGTACCAGCCTCTCCATTCATAGCCGCTGTAGCGTTTAATACAATACCTGTGCTATATCCACGGTCAGCCAACCCATGCGCCGCGGCATCCACGCTATTACCCCCAGTACTGTATCCATACACTGCGAAGTAAGCCTTGCGTATACCACCTACAGCCTTTACCAAAGCTTCAATCATAGGATCGGCATTTTCATTACTGAATAGCGAGCATTCTTCCTTCTCAAATATTCCTGCCCATCCCCTGCCCTTCACTTCTTCGACAAACATATCAGGCGTATAGAGTCTAGGACCTTCTCCACGACGTAATTCACCAACCATAGCCTGCCCTTCTTTGGATATTGGGATAAAACGAGTAGGGATAGTACGAAGTTGGTCATCGATCATAGTCTCATCAATTTTCATAGCTCCTCTAGTGCCTTTCAGACAATGAATCGGGGTAGTCCCACCATTTAGTTCAAATTCCCAACCATCAGGACCATGATGCTCGACGCAACCGATTCTTTTGCGCAAATTTCGCGTCAATTCGCGCAAATATGGCACGACATCAGGACCAGACTGGACATAGACAGACCCATCACTCTTAACGAAATCATTCTGGGTGTCGACATCTACACCGATCACCACGCCCCCCTCAGCCAATACTTCTTTCAATGAATACATAGAAAATTGTTAATATACGTCGAAACAAGAAGATCACACCTTAATGCTATTACATAAGAAACGCAAGTGAACAGAAAAAGATCCTAGCAGTGATAGAACAATAAACACTATTCAAGTGTCAAACCTTAAATAATATTAAATATCGAGAATTATCATTTTCTCATTACAGATCGCCCTACCACATCTAAACTATCCCTGAGCAATCGTGTTTCTTCAGCACTTTCAGCCATTATTCGAACATTCTTCTTAGCACCTTCTGGGGCTTGTCTTCTTTCAATACGATTCACTGCTTCCTTCAGAATAATCATATTTTCTTCAACCACACTGTCTACCGGATGTAGCAATTTATTCATCATAGAAAGTAACTTCACCATGGCAAGAAATGTAAGGACAATGGCAGCGTAGTAAACAAGCTTATCGCCTGCATCCAGTAAATTCTCACGAATATTTAGTAACCATTCATATTGCTTTTTCATTTCAGCATATTTTTTACCTAATTCGGTCTTATCTACTATTGCATCTACAGCTTCAGCTCCATAACTTTTGGCCTTCTCTGCCATACTGCCAAAGGTAGATTTATCGCCTTTGGAAGTTTCATGATTATTCTTATCAGACTTAGCTGGTGATTCTGTCTGAGGGTGATAACTCATAATATCTCGATATTTATCTCTAGCGTATTCCCCAACCCCTGCACTAGCCACTGATGACACAGTAGCGGCAAGTATAATTTTGCCAACTTTTCTTTTTACTTTCTGATAGATACCTCGAATTCCAGACATAGGAATCAATTCAGTAACTTTAGGCGCTCTAAGCGCAGAAGATTTGTCCAACTCATCTTCGGCCCCATCTCTAGTCGTTAATTTATCTTTAGCCATAATAATAAGAAATGAAATCTTATTATTATAACATAAATACAAGCCTTTATGAAACAATTGGTGGGTCAGCCCGGGATCGAACCGGGGACCATCGCCTTAAGAGGGCGCCGCTCTACCAGCTGAGCTACTGACCCAAATTGTATTCGTACCTATCACAGAGATTACTCAGGATTCTGCGAAAGCCAGAAGAAACTAACATGTAATTTCACGAAGTTCAACTTTTTTCGACAATTCTGTATCATTGACGCTTTCCACCTTACTAAATTTAGTTATTAATCCACTCGTCATACTAGTCACTACAGCCATTATTACCAAGGCAGCAAAGATAGGAGCCGTAATAAGTCCTGCATTAAACGAAATAACAGCAAGGATAATCCCCATTCCTCCTCTAGCCGTGATACCGAGTCCAACCGCCATTATCTCATTATGTGTTAGTCTGGAAATCCTACCACCTATCCAAGCAGCAGACATCTTGGTTACATAAGCAGTAGCAATGATAATAGAGACCGCCATCAAATCAAAGCTTGCAATAAAGTTTACTTTCAGTCCCACGCTCGCGAAGAAAAGCGGAGCAAGAACATTACTTACAATTACCATAAAATGCTCTTTCATCTGATGAGTAAAATGCCTTGAAGATGATACTGCCATACCCACCAAGAAAGGACCAAACACAGCATGAATACCTATCCACTGTGTAAGCATTGCACCCAAAAACATAAAAATCATACAAACACCTATCACGGCTCCACTTGAATGAGTGAAATTATAAGTCATATCCAGAAGCCAATCCATAAATTTCTTAAATAAAGTGACAGATAAGCCCGCTAAAGCCAATGTAGCTACGATAGTTATTATGATATTGTTTTCACCTCCAGACAGTCCGGAAAGCCCCAAAACCACGGTAAACAAAATCCATCCAATAATGTCATTAGTAGCTGCAACCGCGATAATCAAACCACCGATTTTGGTTTTCAACATATTTAGATCGAGCAAGACCTTAGCAATTACAGGTAATGCGGAAATCGACATAGCAGCACCCACAAACAAAGCAAAAACAGTTTGTGAGATATTCATAGGGAAAAGTGAATAACTACACCAGCCTACTGCTGTACCAAGAACAAACGGAATGCCTACACCAGTCAGAGTTAACCAGGCTACAGTTTTTCCTTGTTTTATTATTTGCTTCAATTCTATCTCAAGCCCTACGACAAAAAGTAACATCAAAGTAGAAAACTGCACTAATCCATCGAGTGCCAGACTGGAGTTTTTGGTTTCTATAAAAAGCCACTGAAAAAGATTCGGGAAAAGATTCCCAAGTATAGTCGGTCCGAGAATAATTCCTGCCAATATTTCACCCAACACAGCAGGTTGTTTAATTTTTTTAGATATTTCCCCCAGAAGCTTGGCTAAGCCCAGAAGAGCTACCACTTCTGCGATCAAAATAAACACTTCATGATCAATTAATTTAGCTATGCCCATAAAGATATTCTATGAAATGTGAAATATAACTGGGAAATTTTATTTAAATATATTTGAAAGTCAACTGTAAAAATTTTTATAAATTCAACACAAATTTAATTATATATTTAGGTGGGTGCGGGGGCGGCGGAAGCCGCCCCCGCACCATTGCCAGCTCTTTCGAGCCGCTGGTTCGTCTCACGCCCCCCGATGGAAAACGTGCAAACAAGCTAAGACACTAATTGTTCGAAACTCTCCTCAGCAGCCTCTTCAGAGGCTAAGTCAGTCATCCGACATCGCCGCGACGCGAATGCTCTGCGGGTGCAGTCGCTTCGGCAAGGCGATTACCGTAGCGGGACGGGTCTTGAGCGGATCGAAGACCAGACGCATCATCGGCATCGTGATAGCCGTAGTGAACAGGGCCATGAACAGCAGCCCGGTGAAGGCGGCATCCGAGATGATACCAGCATTGAGGAGGATCATCAGGATGACGACCTCCATCAAGCCCTTGGCCTGCATCTGAGCCCCCATGTAGATGGACTCTCTCCAGGAGAACTTCATGCCGAACCTGGCGGGAAGCGCCGTCGAGAGCATCTTGGTCACACCGCTTAGCAGCGTCGCTGCACAGAAGATGAACAGGATCGCCTTGATGTTGCTGACCGGAATCTTCGCAGAAAGACCGGTAAGCATGAAGAAGCAGGGCAGCAGGACGACCTGAATCGTAGGCCCCAGCTTCTCTTCGATCTCGTGAGCCAGATCGCTGTGAATGATCTGATTGACGAGACGGGTCACCACCACCTCTCCATTCGCGAGGTACTCCTTGAGCTCGACGTGGTAGAGACCGCTCTTGCTGTGAAGCTCGACTCCTTCTCGTGAATCGTCCGAGGAGTCGATCGCCATGCCGTAGCTGCGTCCACTGTCACCAGCGAACACCTGATCGTCACTGGCCAACTCCTTCTTGCGAAGAACCTCTACGCGCGGGAAGACCATCCCGCAGATGAAGGCTCCGAGCAGGAAGTGCATGCCCGCGATCTCAGTGATGAAGGCGCAGAAACAGACGGCGACGACGATGATCACGATGTCGTTGAAAGGCAGTGCCTTCGACGCCGCGATACGCTCGTGCTTCTCATGTTCGACACCTTCGATGAAGCCTTCGTCTCGTCGACGCTGCTCAGCCAACTTCTTCACCACCAGGAGCTTGTAAAGCAACCAGTAGAGCAGAGAGGTTTTGCGCGTACTACCGTTACGAATGGTCTTCACCGGGATGAAAGCGAAGCACAGGAAACCGAAGAACAGGGCCAGACCAGCCACGGGACTCAACCCGTGATGCCCCACTTCTCCTTTCCCCTGGGATCGCATGATGATGGTCATGATGGCGACCATCAGCCACAGAATGCCATCACTGAGAGTAGCCAGGCCGATGCCCAGCTTGCCATACTTCGTACCGAGAACCTTGGTCTCACCCAGGATGGCGGACAGCACAGGAAGCGCCGTCACACCACAGGCGATAGCAAGCCCGATGGCGAAAGTGAGAGTCGTAGCCTGAGAACCTACCAGACTTGGCATGTTCTCATACAGGGCCCACCCGAGGACCGCACCACCGAGAGCAGGAACTACCGTAGCAGCCAAGCCTGTCACCAGGAAGGCCTTGCCACGGGATACCAGCTCCTTCATATCGATGTGCAGCCCGGTCAGGAAGCCGAAGAGGGTCAGAGCGATGAAGCTCATACCCTTGAGATAGACCAGAGACTTCGTACCCAGGAACGCATCCTGAAGGTACAGCTCCGGCGCGACGCGGCCGAGGACACCAGGCCCGAGCATCAGCCCGACAGCGATCTGTACGACCACCAGCGGGACATAGTTTTGGACCTTCTTGCCTCGGCCAAGAGGCAGCAACCAGAACAGAACGGGCCCTCCGATGAGGAGCGCGATCTGGATCAGGAAGCGCGCCTCGGGAGGCAACCCATTCAGCACTTCGGTGACCATGTCATCACTCGCTTTCTTCGCCGAAGGCGAAACAGAATTTAGAACAATTAGGGTTTTCACCCCAGTCTACACTATAAATACAGTTATCCTGAGATTATTTATAACGTTAACTGAAGAAAAAACTTCAAACAATTTGTAAAGGCTCAGATTTCTAGCAGTACATAGACAGAAAATTCACACTACCTGAAATTTTGACCTGCGGATTATAATAATTTTTAAGTTTTTAGCAAGGGTAAAATTTTTTGCTTAAATCATATTTGCTATGTCAATCCCCACAGCCTAAAATACACACATAATATATACTTCATGCAGACATCCAAACATAAAATCATATTTTACACCGACACGCCTATGTATGGCGGAGCCGAAAATCAGATGTATCTACTGGCGAAATATCTCGATCGACAACTCTTCGAACCAATATTCATTATTCGTAATTTGCCCGCCCTGGACAGACTCGCCTCCAGACTTCAGGAAATCAACATCAAAACTTATCTTATTCCCAGCAAATCCAAACACTCTCTCAAGAATTTAACACAGCTGAACAAAATTATACTTCAGGAGAAACCATCACTGATACACGCCCATCTCTGGAATCCGATGGCATGCAAATATATTTTCCCGGTCTCACTATTGCATAAAATCCCACTCATCATCACAGAACACGATCCTTTCAAGTTGGGAATTCTCAAGACAGTGTACAAAAAAGTTACACTGCGTTTCAGCAAATCTATTATCGCTGTCTCAGAAGCAAACAGACAATTGATCAGTCACCTATACCCAAGTCATAACCGGAAAACCGTCACGATTCATAACGGGATTGAGGACGCCCCGAAGCCAATTCTAGCCACTCGTCGTCATACAATCCGAAAAGAGATTTTTCACGTCGGCCCTGAGACACAGGTAATATTCAGCGCAGGCACTCTACATGAGCGTAAAGGCTACAAATACCTAATCTCAGCTTATCGCAAAGTGCTGCAGAAATTCCCCAATTCGAAATTAATCATCGCCGGAGAAGGTCCGGAAAGGAAGAAATTGGAAAAGTTAATAAATAATTTAGATTTAGTTAATAGAGTTATGTTACTTGGACAATGCGAGAACATCTCTGAGTTAATGCAATCCGCAAATCTCTTCGTACTGCCAAGCCTGAAAGAGGCATTCGGTTTAGTGCTCCTTGAAGCCATGCAAGCAGGTCTACCAGTAATAGCGAGTCGAGTGGGGGGAATACCGGAAATAATTACAGAAAACTCAGGCGTAATGGTAGAACCTGCCGACAAAAACGCATTAATCAAAGCCATAAGCAGACTGCTTTCTCATCCGGAATTAATGAATAAACTAAGTATACAAGGCGTAATCCGAAGTAAGCATTTCTCAGCTCAGAAGACTGCCGACGGCACCTCACAAATATACCTGGAAAATATCACCAATCATCGACCATAACTATATCACCGCGCCCAATTATGAAGACAAAAACCATCTACACCTGTCAGAAATGCGACTTCCAAAGCCCTAAATGGGTGGGTAAATGCCCTGAATGTAATACATGGAATAGTTTCACGGAAGAGACATACAGGAAACCAAGCGGCACTATCACAGAAAGTCGGCACTCTCTATCTGCTCCTTCCCAAATTTCGATACTAGAAGACTATAGAGCATCAGGCAAAATAGAATCACGAGTCCCGACAAGATTCGCTGACTTGAACCTAGTCCTCGGCGGCGGCTTCAAAATCGGCAGTCTGGTACTGCTCAGCGGCGAACCAGGTATAGGCAAATCTACACTTACAATGCAATTATGCCAGGATATGGCAGCGAAAAATCAAAAAGTTCTCTATATCTCAGGCGAAGAATCTCCTGAACAGATAGCCGATCGAGCACAAAGACTAGGAGTAAATTCTCAAAATATATCCATACTTGGAGAAACTAACATGGAAAATATTCTCGAACATCTGCACAAGGCTAAACCCCAACTGGTAGTCATAGACTCCATACAGGTAATGCATTCGGCAGAGATAGGATCACTGTCCGGCACCATCAACCAAATTCGCTTCTGTACCGAGCAGTTGATGGAATATTGCAAAGGAAATCAGGTCACGGGTCTTATCATAGGCCATGTAAACAAAGAAGGCTCACTGGCAGGTCCGAAAGTACTGGAACATCTAGTCGACACAGTGCTTTTCCTGGAAGGCGAACGCTATCAGAATTTTCGAATACTTCGCAGTCTGAAGAACCGCTTCGGATCCACGAATGAAATTTCAATTATGGAAATGCATGAGCAGGGTCTACGCGAGATCGAGAATCCATCGCAAATATTTCTAGAAGGACGTAAACCAAATGCAATCGGCTCAGCACTCACGGTGACTCTAGAAGGAAGCAAACCAATTATTCTGGAAGTGCAGGCACTCACCAACACGACAGTTTTCGGCTATCCCAAGCGCACATCCAGCGGTTTCGATTTAAACCGCCTCCAGCTCCTCTCCGCCGTAATCCAGAAATTTCTCAAAATAAATCTCAGCTCGCAGGATATATTCGCAAATGTCGTCGGCGGTTTCCGCCTATCAGAGCCGGCAGCGGATCTATCCGTCGCCATGGCCATAATTTCATCCTTCAAGAAAATCCCACTTCCTGAGAAAGCTATATTCCTTGGTGAAGTCGGTCTATCAGGTGAACTCCGCTCCATCGGCAAGCTGGCCCAACGCGTCAAAGAAGCCGAAAAACTAGGCTTCGACACTATCATCACTGCCCGCTCCAGCGAGAAAATCAATTCCGGGAAAATCAAAATTATCCAGGTACAAGACCTCGAGCAGGCAGCTAAGCTATTCCTAAGTTAATCAGCCCAAATTCCATTTCTAAATCCCGAAATACTGCTCTGCATTCACTGTCGTCATATCCGCTAAGACTTCTGTCGTCACACCCCGCAATTCCGCTATAAACCTGGCAGTCTCAGCCACGAAAGCAGGCTCATTTCTCTGACCTCTATATTTCTGCGGAGCCAAGAAAGGACAATCGGTCTCTACCACGAACTTATCATCTGGCGCTCGTCGGGCTACCTCCTGTAAATCAAGATTCTTGGGGTAAGTCACCACCCCAGAAAAAGCAGTAATATATCCCCTACTCCAAGCCAAATCAGCCTCAGCTATACCACCACTAAAACAATGTAACAACACCTTCGTATTTCCCGCATCAGCAAGCACTCTGAAAGCATCATCATATGCATCACGGATATGTACCACTACTGGTAGATCAAACTCACGAGCTATCTCTAGTTGAGCGGCAAAAACCTCCTTCTGCTTATCTACAGGCTGTAAATTTCTAAAATAATCCAGGCCAATCTCACCAAGCGCCACTGGTCTCTTCCACCCTGCGAATTCCTCCACTCCATCAATCATTCTTCGTATCTTCTGATAATTGCCAGGCGTTCCCTGATCAGAATCATGAGGATGAATGCCTACTGTCCAGAACAGCCCATCCATATTCTGCACGAATTTACCGGCATTCACAGAATCTTCCATATTACATCCTATAAGCACCTGCTTAAATACATCAGCCTCTCTCGCTCGCAGCAGCACTTCCTCAAAATCCGGAAAATCCTTACTGAAATGAATATGTGAATGGGTATCTATCAACATCTATGGTTTGTTTTATAATTTTATCATATAATTCCACCGAATATTACATTAACACCTCAGATAGCACCATGCCGAAACTTGCTCAAGACAATTATCCTACAGTACCAGCCGAGAAATATATACAAGACACAGTTCCAACAGATTCTGGTAGTTTCACTATTTCTGATTCTGGCGCACCGGATTCTGATTCTCTTTATATGGGTGCATTAGGTAAAAACCATATAAAATCACCTGCTGTTCCTGCTTTCGGGGGGTTACCTGCAGCAGACGAAATTATGCTGGACGGAAGTGATGATGAAATCGCTGCGCCCGCCACAAATCCCACACCCAAAGGCCGCATATCAGTAGAAGAAATCACACGGCAGGCAATCGCCAGTCGCGTAGCATACGCTTCAAACCCACCGGAAATGGCTGCAGAATCGAGCAGAGGCGACCTCACCGCACCTCCTGGCGACAATTCATCAACATTTATCGACGAACTCGAGCCTGCAAATCAGACCAAACCAGTCTAAGACTCCAAGCCTATCAGAAGACTAAACTCCACCAGCCGCCTTGGCTAATTTCATAGCCTGATCTTCCATACTCAGAGATTCCACAATATCCTGAATATCGCCTTCCATGATGCCAGGCAGATTAGACCAGCTTTTGTTTATGCGATGATCCGTCACTCTATCCTGAGGGAAATTATATGTACGGATTTTCTCTGACCTATCTCCTGTACCGATCTGAGCAAGTCTTTGCTCCCCTAGCTCCTTCTGCCTTTTCTCAAGTTCCAGAGCATACAGACGTGTACGTAGTATTTCCAAAGCCTTCGCTTTATTTTTCAATTGTGATTTCTCATCCTGCATCGACACCACGAGTCCGGTCGGCAAATGCGTCATGCGCACAGCAGAATCAGTGGTATTTACACTCTGTCCTCCCGGCCCTCCAGCTCGGAAAACATCAATCTTCAAATCTGAATCCCGTATCTGTACATCTACCTCTTCCGCTTCTGGAAGTACTGCCACAGTAATCGTAGAAGTGTGGACGCGTCCCTTAGACTCTGTCTCTGGCACACGCTGCACACGATGTACTCCGGACTCATATTTCATAGTGCCATAAGGCATCTCACCACCGGTGATTTTGAAAGACATATCCTTGATACCACCGCCCTGAGCCTCGCTATTATGTAGCATCTCTACCTTAAAGCTTTTTGCCTCACAATACTTGATATATGCACGTGCCAACTCCGCACCGAAAAGCGCTGCCTCCTCTCCTCCGGCTCCAGCTCTTATCTCTATTACCGCATTCTTGAAATCATTCGGATCTTTCGGTAACAGCTCTACTTTAATCCCCTCCTCCACTTTCTCGACACCTTCTTTCGCCTGCTTCAATTCATCCCTGGCGAATTCTCGCATCTCAGCATCAGATTCCTGAGCCAATATTCCTTCAGAATCTTTAATCTGCTGAGCTAATTTCTTATACTGACGGAAAAGGGCTACCACCTTGCTCAACTCCTTGTATTTTCGCATCAATCTGAGATATTCGGTCTGATTTGAGATATTTTCCGGCTTCACCAGCTCTGCCTCAATATTCACGAAATCATCTTCCAAATTCTGCAATTTATCCAGCATCATAATAGACAACTTAAATTAATTAAAATTTACCACGAATACTCTGGGAATCCCAGCTAAATCATCGATAATTTCATAATGCGAAGCAAAACTTTGCTCAAGTAATTTACACATTTCTTCTTCTTGACCGAAGCCGAATTCACCAATCATAATCCGTGGTCTCCAGCTGAATTCCGACAATTGCTTAAACATTTTCCTATATAAATCCAAGCCATCATCCCCTGCGAAGAGAGCCATATCAGGCTCAAAATCTGACACATTCTTGTCTACATAATTAAATCTTTTCGTACCGATATACGGCAAATTAGCCAACAAAACATCAAAAGATTCATCG
This sequence comes from uncultured Candidatus Peregrinibacteria bacterium, assembly GCA_903858295.1. GTDB lineage: Bacteria > Patescibacteriota > Gracilibacteria > UBA1369 > UBA1369 > CAIOIA01. The sequence goes on from CAIOIA010000096.1 coordinate 13,105, forward strand.
ATTCCAGCCAACAAATCACCCCGCTTCAAATCAACTCTACCATCCAGTCCTAGTCTCACGGCGTTTCCCTGCGCGACAACCAATGCTTCTTCGGACATATCCACTCCTACTCCGACCATATCGGGAATTACCGAAGCCAAAGCCAAAATAATACATCCAGATCCAGTTCCCACATCCAGCACTCTCGGACGAATCAAGGAAGTGTTTTTCTGTATAAATTCTTTCGCCATATCCACGATAAGCTCAGTCTCTGGGCGAGGTATCAGTACATGCTCGTCTACCTTAAACTCCAATCCGTAAAACTCTTTCACTTCGGTCATCTGCGCCAATGGCTTACCAGTCTTAAGCAACTCCACTCCATGCACAAATTCACGATGAAGTTCTTCGGAGATCTCAGCATCAGAATTCATGAAAACCCATTGCCTGTTCTGCCGCAACACATGCGCCAACCATAAATCAATTTCAAGCGCATTATATTGCCCGCCCAGGATCTCTTCAGCCTGAATTTTTATTTCTTTAATTTTCATACACTAAACATAACATAAAAAAAGCGCCGTGACTCAAGTCTACGACGCTTTTCTGAATTCTCTAGTAATATTTCATCTTATCTCTCTGAGAACGATAATGCTGTCTCATGATAGCAGAAGCTCTCACTTCTCTCTTACGAGGATCGCGCTTGAAATAGCGACGAGCCTTCAATTGAACCAGAATTCTGCTGGATTGAACTTTTTTGTTGAATCTAGCGATAAGTCTATCTACTGATTCTTTCGGATTCCTCAATACTTTTATAGCCATGTATATTACCCCTTTCTGTGGAATTAATTATAACCTCGGCGACTGCGATACGCTCACAATTGCGGGGAGAGTATGCCGATAGCCCCATCGAAAGTCAATCTAAATATCCAGGTTCTTCACAGCCTTCGCATGAGCCTGAATAAATTTCTTACGAGGAGCTACATCACTACCCATAAGAGTCTCGAAAACCCTGTCAGCTATCTCTGCATCCTCTATAGCTACTTTATACATAGCTCTTTTCTCAGGATCCATGGTGGTCTCCCATAGCTGCTCAGGATTCATCTCTCCAAGACCCTTGTAGCGTTGAGGATGTACTTTTTCTGGATTTGGGAAAGTCAGCTTCAACTCCTCCATCTGCTGCTGGGTATAAGCATAAAGAACCTTTTTCCCCTGCTCCATCTTATATAGCGGTGGCTGGGCAATATATAGATATCCTCCATCTATCACCGGTCTCAGATAACGATAGAATAATGTCAGAAGTAATGTCCTGATATGCGCACCATCCACATCCGCATCCGTCATGATAATTACTTTGTGATAACGCAATTTGGCAGGATCGAGAGTTTCGCCGATACCCATGCCGAGAGCCACTATGAGATTCTTGATTTCCTCGAAACCAAGTATTTTATCCATTCTGGCCTGCTCTACATTCAGGATTTTACCCTTCAGTGGGAGTATAGCCTGTGTCTCACGATTTCGGCCTTGCTTAGCTGTACCTCCGGCAGAATCTCCCTCTACCAGATACAGCTCTGAATTCTCGGCATCGCGCGAAGAACAATCCGCGAGCTTGCCGGGTAAAGTCATACCTTCCAGCGCCCCCTTGCGTACGATAGCGTCACGGGCAGCGCGAGCAGCCAGACGGGCACGAGCAGCTAGAGCGCATTTACCAAACATCAGCTTGGCATCAGCAGGATGCTCTTCCAGATACTGGGTGAAAGCCTGTCCGAAGACATTTTCTACAGCTGTCCTGATCTCCGAATTACCTAATTTTGCCTTGGTCTGGCCCTCGAATTGAGGATCAGCAATCTTGACTGAGATGATAGCAGTCAAACCTTCACGGACATCATCAGCAGTAAGATTATCCTCCTTCTCTTTCAGAAGACTTTGAGCACGAGCGTAGTTATTTATAGTTCTGGTCAATGCAGAACGGAAACCAGTAAGATGCATACCTCCTTCAGGAGTATTGATAGTATTGGCAAATGTAATTACCTGATCGTTGAAGGAATTTGTGTATTGCATAGCTATCTCGATAGTTCCCTCCTCCACTGTCTTATCCAGATAGAATATTCCACCTATCAACTCCTTATTCATATTCAGATGCATCACATAGGACTTGATACCTCCTTCAAAGTAGAATTGATTTCCACGGCCGGTTTTCTTATCCAGTAACTTGATGGAAACGCCTTTCGTCAGATAAGCCTGCTGTCTGAGACGAGCTATAATAGTCTCGAAATCGAAATCAGTGTGTTCAAAGATGTCATCATCAGGGAGGAAAGTGATCCTGGTTCCTCTCTTATCAGTTTTGCCAGTTACCTTCAATTCACCCTGAGTCTCCCCAATCTTGAAATTCATTTCATAAACTTTGCCGTCTTTGAAGACTTCTGCCTTCATCCATTTAGAGAGAGCATTTACTACAGAGGCACCCACTCCATGCAAACCTCCGGAAACTTTATAGCCTCCTCCATCACCGAATTTACCTCCAGCATGCAGAATGGTAAGAACTGTCTCAAGACCTGATTTACCAGTCTTCTCGACGATATCCACAGGTATACCTCGGCCATTATCCTCTACAGACACAGAGCCGTCCTCATTCAGTACGACATCAATGTCCGTACAATGTCCGGCCATGGCCTCATCTATGGAGTTATCTACTATTTCCTTGATCAGATGATGAAGCCCAGCCACATCAGTAGTTCCGATGTACATACCAGGTCTTTTCCTCACCGCCTGTAAGCCCTCCAACACGGTAATATTCTGCGCCCCGTAGCTGCTAGAAGTTTTTTGGTCCATTGCTTAAGTATATTTAATAATACCGGATTTTCCTGAAATCGCGGGTATTTTACCTGAGGATATACTAAAAGACAAATTGACTAAATCTGCGGATTAGGACGTTTCACTTTTGGCATTTTGACAGGAGGCTTAATTGGCTCAGACAAAGGCTGGACAGGACTTAGTAGAAGCGGGTCAGCCACGTTTTCTGGCGCTTTCGGAGACGTGGCATTCGGATCAGAAAGCTCATTCCTCAAATCTTCTATAGTCACACTTTGTACATTATTTCTCCTGAATTCATCAAATCTCTCCTGCATGGTCGCTCCTCTGATGCTGGAATTCACATATTCCGGAGTACTCAGGAAGCGGCTAAACACACCATAATCCTGTAATCTATCTGCAAATAACTTGGATACTGCTGACTGGTATTCTGCTGGTAATTCAATCCTGGATATTTCAGAGAAGAGCAATGCCACGATATTCTGCGCATCTATGATAGGAACATCACCGGATAAGAAAAACATCTGTAACTTACGTAGAAAATCAATTCTCTGAGCAATAACACTCTGAATTTCTTCGGCCTTGTCATTTCCGGCTGGCAACAAATTCAAATATTTATTCTCCACCAGCAACTTACTGGTGATAAAGCTCTGCCTATAAAACTGAGGATACTGCATAAACAAATTATCTAAAGCCTGATTCTGTCTCTGTATGAGAGAGATATTTGCAGTAATATTCTGCTTATACTGCTCTGTGATACTTTTGAAACTCTTCATGTAATCATCAAAAGTCGCCTTCAAATCATTGAATCGTATATTATCAGCATAGAAGCCCATGATACCCAATTTCTCGCTGAGGAAAGCAAATTTCATAGTCAACTCTTCAGATGATCCGGCAATCGAACTCAGATAAATTTTCTCCAAAGTCTGTTTCAATTTGTAAAGGGAATCAGCAGGATTGACGAAAGACAAATACTCATATTCACGCTTTACCCGGGCTGCAAATTGAGCCTTAAGCTGATCTCCATAGACAGTAAACAACTGATTTGCCTCTGAGGAGAACTTAGTCAATTTTTCTTCTGCTTCAGATGTTCGACCATAATCAAACAAATACTGAGCGTCATAAAACAGATCATATAGAGCATCCAAATCCCTACGCCCCACTTTCTCTGAAGAAAAGGTCAAAGCATTCGCCAAATTCTGGATAAACTGATCGGTTTTATAATTTCCAGCATCCAGTGAGACATATTTAAGTCCGCGAGTTCGAATCTTCTTAAGCCTCTGATCTCTTATATTTGAGGTTAGAAGAGAATCCTGCACAACATTATTACTCAACCAAGCATCCGTCCTCAGTAGCACCTTATCAAATACAGAATAATTAAATTCCTTCACAAGCTTGGAATACAGAAGTTTCGATATTGTTCGTTTGTTATTTTTCACTTTATCGGCAAATACCTGAGCGGAAGTACCCTGCGGGACAAATAACTTATTGATAATTTTGGATTCATTCTCCGTAATCAGTTGATTCATAGCTAACTGATCATCGACAAAACCAAGTAAAATATTTCCCTGATTGGCATATATCTCAGACTGTGCTGAATTTACTCTATAATACGAGACACTTTGTCCAGGAAACACGACTCCTCCATCGAAAAACACATTCACATCAGCGTTGCTGAATAAATTATTTAACCACACCCGACCGCTCAATATTTTAAAAGTATATTGCGCTTTCTCTTCATCAAGGAAAGTCAGCTGCACGCTGGTCTGGTCTCCGAGTCTCATCACTCCATCGCTGCCGAAATTTATCTGAGAATTATTCACTTTGTCGGTCTTCACTATGTCTCCAATTCGCAGAGTAGAACCATTTCCCACCTTTTGCCATTCTTCATTATCATGCTGCATGCTGATTGTATCGGTTGAGTTGATTCGAACTATCGCCTGATTACCTCGTGGCAAAGCCATCACACTGACGAAATTCCCCTCGAAATAGAAAGACCCCATCACAATTCCGCCGGCCAATACCGCCATAAGCACTCCAAGCACGAATTTTCCAAATATTTTCTTCATCAATTAGATTCAACTAAATCCTCATATTATACCTTTTCCAAGCCAAAAGGTCAAACAGGCGACACCCATAATATTAGCAAAACACAAGATAGTTTTGACAAAACAAGCGTATTATCGTAACATAAGCGACTTGTAAGCTATTTATATGGAATTAAAGGACAAATTAGATGAAATCCAAACCATAATTTTGGACGCGATCAGCTCAGGAACAGACAAATTCCTAGCCGAAATAAAATCCGTAAGAGCCAAAACCCGCGCGTTAATCGCTGCAGCTGCCATAGGAACCACGGCGGGGGTTTCTGGGCTTATATTAGCGAATTCATCTAAAAAGACACCAGATTCTACTGAACAATCAGAGAATTCCAATTCTTCACATCCACACACCCATAAAACACCAAAGTCAGCAATTACATCAGACACGCTCCACGTCTCGCCCAAAAAAACTCAAAAGGAATCACTTGCCAATTATTCTCCTGAAGCTGTCAGATATGCCAAACACGTAATTTCAAATGGCAAAAAAATCTCCTCAAGCCCAGACAAGGAAAAGGAAATCGAGAAAACACGATTACATGTGAGCGAAGGAATG
>CAIOIA010000097.1 GCA_903858295.1 uncultured Candidatus Peregrinibacteria bacterium
AAAGCCAAAGAAAGGATTCCTGGCAACTTTCACCGAATTCTTCGAAAAATTTTCTGAGAAAATAGGTAAACTGTTCGAAGGCCTCGTAGAGAAATTATTCGGCAAGAAGAAAGAACCAGAGGCGGCAGCAAGTGCCGCACCTGCAGCAGCGACAGGCCCGGAAGTATTAGCCGGACCTGACACGACGGTCGGATTGACCGGCCAGGCTCTTGTAAATAATCCTCAATTTCTCGCAAGGACAGAGCAAGTAGTATCGAATATCGGAGTAGGGGTAACGCGGGACGACTTGCTCACTATGATGAATTTCGAAACCGCCAGGACCATGGATCCGAAAATTAAAAATCCACATGGCAGTGCTTCAGGACTGATTCAGTTTATCGAACCCACAGCTAAGGGCCTCGGGACTAGTACAGCAGAACTCCGCAATATGTCAGGCCTCAAGCAACTCGATTATGTTGAACAATATTTTAAAAATGTAATAAGAGAGGTAAGTCCAATCAGTGGAAAATTAAATGGTTTTTCAGATCTGTATCGAGCAATATTCTGGCCTGCTGCAATTGGTAAAGGGCCGGAATATATATTTGCGAGCAGATCACAGTCCGCAGCCTACATTGTCTCCCAAAACCCTGGCTTCGCCAAAGACTATAATGGCTTCATCACAAATAGATCCTTCGAAGTACAATGCTCGAAGATGCGGGCAAACTTCGCAATAGCGCCACAGCCCACCACCCCCAAGCCCAACTCCTAATCCACAATCACCGGAATTATCAGAGGCTGTCTGTCTATCTTCCCTACCACCAGCTGATCTATGCTTTCACGCAGATGAAGCTTGGCTTCTTCGTAGCTGAAGCCTGGATTTGCTTTGGCGAAATCCGCGTAAGTCTCGACGGCTTTGCGGCAGATGCTGTTGATGATTTCCTGGGATTCTTCTTTGTATATGAATCCGCGTGTCTCTACTTTGATATCGCCACGCAGGGCACGAGAATTCTTGTCTATCTGTAGTATAAGCGTAATTACGCCATTCTCAGCCAGAATCTGCCTATCCATCATCACCTGCGATCCGATATCTCCGCCGCCCATACCATCGACCAATATATAATTGGTCTGAACTTTTTCTTTGGTTTTATGAAGTTCGCCATTACGCATTTCCATCACATCACCATTCTCCACCATGAGGATTTTCTCTTCAGGGAAGCCAAGTTCATTGGTCATCAATTCGGCGTGAGTCTTCCTCATGAAATACTCTCCATGAATCGGTATGAAATATTTCGGTTTCACCATGCTGAACATCAGTTTCAAATCTTCCTGTTGTCCATGTCCGGAGGCATGTACATCCATGATATGATTGTTGATCACACGCGCGCCAAGGCGCACGAGATTATTGGTCACACGCACCACTGACATCTCATTGCCGGGAATCGGCGACGAGCTGAGTATGACAGTGTCCCCTTTTCCTATCTTCACATGCGCATGCTCATCGAGAGCCATGCGGCTGAGGGCAGCCATCGGTTCACCCTGCGATCCAGTGGTCATGATTATAGTCCTGTCAGCTGGATGTTTCTTGGATTTCTTCACATCGGCG
>CAIOIA010000098.1 GCA_903858295.1 uncultured Candidatus Peregrinibacteria bacterium
CCGATCTATCACCAGAGAGATGAGAGCTCCAGCAGGTCCGAACATAAGACCTCCAAGTACCATAGGCAGAAGTATCTGGGATAGAAGGCCTCCAGCTATCACAGGTATGGCGAATATCAGCACGAAATTAAGCGGATCTTTCTTGAAAAGTTCCAGAGCAGCTCCGAGTGTAGCCCGGAAATTATCCCATATCATAGTGAAGTCAGGGGACTGACCGTCAAGTAATCTGAATGTAGGAAGAGGCTTTGGTGTTGTATTTTCCATTTTGTTTTTTGTAAGTGAAATCAGCTGCCCGGATTATAACAAATGTGGCGTAAACCACAAACAAATCTTCCTTATGGAATCTGTCTTATGGAGGCGGCACCCGGAATCGAACCGGGGAATGGCGGTTTTGCAAACCGCTGCCTTACCGCTTGGCTATACCGCCCCATCTACCAGTCATGCGATTTGTATATAATATGGCGGAGAGAGAGAGATTCGAACTCTCGCGAGGGGTTGCCCCCTCCTACAGGATTAGCAATCCCGCCCCTTCAGCCTCTTGGGTACCTCTCCACGGCTGCTACAAACAATCATCTACAAATCGCCACGGAATTCTAATATGAACTATCCTAAAATGCAAAAAGATTTACTTCCGGCTTAGAAAATGGTAAACTCTATAGATAGGCCGAAACCCATTTTTGACTATTTACTCTTTTCTACTAGATTTTTCTACCAGATTTTTCAGACCATGTAAGACGAAATCCCACCCTGCGTCGGAGTTATTATAGATTTGTTCATTCCCTCCGCAGTCCTGCGTCAGAGTTACTCTGATTTTCCCATTCTCATCCTCCAATTCGAAACTGACTCTTATCATATCCCCTGGAGTGCCGTCTGCTTTCCTTAGAGGAATTCTACATGCATATTCAAACATTTTTCCCTCCTCATAATGCTTAAGAATTCCATCCACATGCACTACTGGAGTTTCTTCAGTATTGTCTCTATAGACTATCGATTCACCTACTTTCCACTCGGAGATCACCTCGCAGCCCAGGAAATAAATCTTGGTTTGCGCTGGATTCGTAAGAGCCTCCCAAACCGCTGATGAATCAGCGTTTACGAGGATTGATTTCTTGATAATTAATTCTTTATTCATGTCTGGATTCTAGCAGATTTCTCTGAACTATTGCAATCGATTCCGGCTGGCTATTCCGACTTGCTATCTCTCAAATTCCAGGAAATATTCCTTCGGTTTCAGATTCGCTTTCGTGATATCTGCCCAGGTGGTATCGATGTCTGAATATCGTCGAATTACGCCATCCCGCAGGCAAAGCGGATCTACGACGCGTGACTTGCATGAGACTTTGCGCTCATAATCGAGAGGGTCGTCCTTGCATGGAATTTTATTATTCATCCTGTCGAAAAGCAGAGCTAATTTCGTATCGTGCCCTAGATGTGCTGCGATTTTCTCGAGTACTATTTTATCAGTTGTATACAGATCTGCTTCGGTGATATAGCCTTGCGTGAGAGCATGAAGCAGATAATCACTCACAGTGGCAAACATCATGGCGGAAGGAAATCCTGAATAATAATCAGTACTTAGCTTCAGGAATAACTTGGCATATTTCCCGGCGCTTTCACTGTCTCGGAATACCCATTTGTCGTCTATGACAATCAGATTATCAAGAATATATTTTGTATTATGGATATCTTCGAAAAGAGCTATGGTTCTTAGAGAGTAGTCGATTCTGTCTGAGCATATGTCCGGAATATTGTTTTCCTTCAGCGGGAAATTCGTATCATCGAGAATGCGCTCGAGATCGAGATTATGTCTCTGAATTATCTCTGGTATCTCCGACTTCCGGACGAAATCAGCGAAAATATTATCCTGATGGTTTTGCTTCTGCTCAGAGCCGACATTCAGTACATAGTCGACACAATGTGAGAAAGCCGAGTGCGACACATCATGAATCAGCCCTGCGATTTGCTCATCCAGAGGCGCACCGTATCTCCTCAGAAGCAGATAATCCCCGACAGAATGCTCGAAACGCGAGTGAGCAGTCCCTGGGAAATGCGGCTCGAAATATCCGATTTGATCGATTTCCTTCAGCCTCTGCATGGTAGGCCCTGCTATCAATTCCAGCACCACAGGCTCTACTATGTCCACTTCTCCATATATTCTGTCTGTGTATTTCATGGTGAGTTGCGTTTACAGTAAACCAACATGTCGAGTTTACTGTAAACTTGGCGAAATATAAATATGATCAATGAACTTTACTTCATCAGTTTATTATAGATCCAGATCAGAAGACCTATGCAGATGAAACCGTCGACAAAGCCATAAAGGCCGCCGACTATTACGCCAAGCCCGGAAATCGAGTAGCCATAAGGCCCATAAAATTGGGTCAACAGTTCCGCCAATGGATGAAAGCCAGGAAGACCGATCATTGCACCAATGGTAGTCAGCATATAGTAAAACCCCAGCCAAATTCCTCCAGCCAGGGCAAACTTCGAAGCATTTAATTTATTATTCATATTGTGTTTGTAAGGAATAATGAATTTCCCAAACGCAATTATAGCACTTTCCAAATTTCAAACGAGTGTTGCAGGCCGAAAGCCATCGCGACACCAAATATACACGCAGTTCCAACCCGTGTCGCAGGCCGAAGGCCATCGCAACACCAAATATACACGCAGTTCCAACCCGTGTCGCAGGCCGAAGGCCATCGCAACACCAAATATACACGCAGTTCCCAACCCGTGTCGCAGGCCGAAGGCCATCGCGACACAAATATTCTTCCGCCAACCCCACGCACTCTCCACGAGCCCAGAACGCCACAAATCCGTTTTTACAAGGCGTCAAGAAAAAACTTTTCCGAGCGTACACAGATGTACGTGAGGAAAAGTTTTTTTGCAGACAACGCAGTAAAAACGCATTTGTGGCGTTCTGGCGGAGAGACTGGGATTCGAACCCAGGAGGAGCTTGCACCCCTAACGGTTTTCAAGACCGCCGCGTTCGGCCACTCTGCCATCTCTCCAATCAGCCTGAAGCCAGGGCATATTAATAGAATTCCGCCCGGACATCAAGAAAAAATCCGTATACATCGAAAATTTTAATAATTTGTTAATATATTTCTTATTTTCGTTTCATCTGGGTGATTTATCTATATAGACCTGACTCCATAAAACAAAAATATATGATGACCGCGCTCTCGCCTTCCCCGACTGACGATCTAGGCATAAATATATTCCGCAGAAAAGAATTCCAGCTTCTAAGCTTCCTGTACAACAACAAAAATCGCATTGTAGCGAAGCATGCTTTGCTGGAGCTGATCTGGAATATGGACATTTGTGTCAGCTCGAACACTCTCGAGGTTCATCTAAGTTCCCTTCGTCGTCGGCTAGCGCAAGCCCGCAGTCTGCTACGCATCGAAACCATACGGGGAGTAGGGTACAGACTCATAGAATACACTGAAGCGAATAGTGCAAAGTGAAAAGCGCAAAACTAAAAGTGAACAACTATGAAGTATAAGTTAAAACAAAGAGCATATTATTTAGCGATCAATACAATTAAATATGTTGCGATTCTTGATAGAAAAGATACCAGTGTGGATGTGATTGTTAGACAATTAATCAGAAGTTCAACCAGTATCGGAGCCAATATTATCGAGGCTCAAGCAGCTAGTAGTAAGAAAGACTTTGCTAATTTTTTCAGGTATGCGTTGAAGTCGGCAAACGAAAGTAAGTATTGGTTGATGCTACTTAATGATTTACAAAAAGCTAATCGAGTTCAAACAACAATACTGCTTACTGAAACTAATGAAATAAGCAAAATGCTCGGTGCGAGCCTTCGAACGCTTAGTGCAAGCAGACCAACAATAAAAAAACAAGCATAGTTTTCCCATCTTCTGCCTGCTTTTCACTTTTCACTTTGCGCTTTTCACTCCATTTAGATATTTCTCCGCTTCATCTAATTGCCTGTCGAATTTCTTGTCTACATCTTCCTCTTTTGGCTCGACTATAATGTCCGGTGTGATGCCTATGCCGTTTATATTTCTGCCTGTGGGAGCATTCCATTTGGCTATGGTATAG
>CAIOIA010000099.1 GCA_903858295.1 uncultured Candidatus Peregrinibacteria bacterium
ATTTCGCCGTTTAATCGGCAAAATTTGTGACAAATACTGTCGCTTATATCCCCTTCCCCCAAATAAAGAAAACTTCACTGAAACCTTTTTATCACTGTATTATTCCGTTACGGCCTGCTTGATAGGTCGGAAGCTTTTTCTATGTATCGGCGTGAGGCCGTGCTTTTTCAAAGCATTTCTATGAAGCAATGTCCCATACCCCATATGTCTGTCGAAATGGTATTTCGGATATTTTTTCGCATATCTGGTCATCATTTTGTCCCTGGTGACTTTCGCAATGATGGACGCACAAGAGATGACCTTGATAAGCAGGTCACCCTTTATAAAAGTCTTGTAAGGAATGCCGAGAGTGTACTCTGTCCCCACCCTATCTCGCCCATCTATAAGCACCAGATCTGGTCTCACTGAAAGCGCACGTAGTGCTCTCTGAAAGGCCAGGCGATTGGCTTTCGTCAGACCTAATTTGTCTATTTCTGCTGGAGTGGCCCGGCCGATGCCGTAGTGACCGGATTTGATCAATACTTCATAAGCTGCTTCGCGCTGTGACTGATTCATCTTCTTCGAATCTGTGATTTTCAGATGATTCACTGGGATTACCTCGATATAGGCACATGCCACAATAGGCCCAGCCCATGGGCCGCGACCTACTTCATCTACTCCTGCTATAATTATCTGGTCCGTAACTATATTATTTTAAATCTCTATTATTATAAATCCATGTTTGTTTGTGCTCCTTCAGCTGAGGTCTCAGTGGCTGTCTCTACTGCTGGTGCCTCTGCTACGATCTCTTCCGTTACTTCTGCCTGAGTCTCTACCACCGGCGCGGCTTCTGATTCAGTAGTGCTGTATTTACCTCCACCTACCATCACTTCTCTAAGTCTAGCGGCTTTACCACTGATATCTCTCATGTAGAAGAGCTTCGATTTGCGGACTTTACCGATTCTGACTACTTCAATTTTCGCGATGTTTGGAGAATTGACCGGGAAGATTTTCTCTACTCCGATGCCTTCCACCATTTTGCGGACTATCATAGTTTTGCTGACTCCGTGGCCATGATTCATAGCGATCACTAGGCCTTCATAGACCTGAATACGCTCTTTCTCACCTTCCTTGATTTTCTGATAAACTTTGATGGTGTAGCCGGGATGAATTTCTGGAATATCCTTACGGATTTGCTTCTTTTCTACTTTTTGTACTAAGAGATGAGTCATGGTTTATATATACGAATAGCGTGGTGATTCTATTTAATGCCAGCGCAAAATGCAAGCTATTTTTCGAGATTGTTTATCGAGACGAGATTTTCGGAATTATCCATAAGGTCGGAGAGGAATTTATCGTGACATTGGCGTCTGTAGAGGAAGTCTTCGCGCGTCATGACGCTAAACCGGATAGGCCGCGAAGTGTCCAGCTCATTGTTCAGATATTCTTCGAGTTTTTCTTTGTCTATAGTGCCTACTATCAGCAGATCAATGAGAGACTCCTGATTGACAAATATCCCTGACAATATGAGTACATCGACTGCGCCGAAACTGGCGATTTTCTTCGTGATATCGTCTTTGTTGCTTAGTCCCTTCAGGACCATAGCCCGCAGCTCATGGTAAAGCAGAAAATTCTTATTCACTACATAATATTTTTTTCGATTTTTCTCTTTCGTCCTGAGCAGGCCGAGCTTTTTCAGATTGTCCAGCTCACGGCGGATAGAATTGATCTGCTCATCTATTTTCCGCGTCAATTCACGGATGAAAAACTCCTGATCGGGGTTGAGCAGGAAGATGGTGAGTAATTTCACTCTTGTCGTAGAGGTAAATAGCCTTTTGAGCATGACGGCGTGGGCGAACACATAATTTATACAACTGCTGGCAATGTATAATTTATTTGGTCAGCTGGCAAGAGATATTGCGATTTGTCTGTGAGATTCTACCAGCCGGCGCCGCCTGGGGCTTCTTCGTCTCGGCCTTCATTTATGATTACTGCGGCTAGTGCTGTCGTCAGTACGCCGGCTAGGAAGCCAAGTCCGGCTATGATGGTGATGAATGAGGCGGCGCTGTCTGCCTGCGTATAGTAGTACAAGAGGATGTAATTGCCGTTTACATAGTTGCCGATGTTCTGGAAGATTACTATAAGGATTATAGCCAGGACTAGTAGAAGCGAACTAAGCAAAAATGTTTTCATAGGCATGTGATTAGGGCTTGTGGGGCCAGTTTATTTTATGAATTTGGCTATCAATTTATCCATTTTCAATTTGTTTTGCAGACGGCTGCGGAACATCTCTTGCTCCTCTATCTTCGGCTGATAATTCATAGAAGCTAAGATTTTCATCTCGTCATCGAGGGCAGCAGTGACTTCTTCCGGAGTGACTTCGATTTGTTCTAATTTGAATAGCTCCTGTACTCCGAATCTGAGCTTGAGGCGATTCTCGGCTTCCTGATGCTTGTCTTTGTGTAGGTCTTCGTGAGTCTTGCCTGTCGCAGACAAATACTGCTCCCAGTTGATGCCGCGAGATTCCAGATCGTGCTTCTGCTCGTCTATCATGTAGTGAATTTCTTCTTCGATGAGTATGTCGGAGAAAGAGGCTGTGGTACTTGACTGCACAGCTTCGAGGAATGAGTTTTCCAGACGACCCTGTTCGTCCTGCTCCATGGATTTGATAAGCTTGGTTTGCAATTCAGCGCGGAAATCGGCTTCGGATAAGTCCTGATTTGTGATTTTCTTGATGAGTTCTGCGTCGAGAGCAGGTAGATGGCGCTCTTCGAGGCGATTCA
>CAIOIA010000100.1 GCA_903858295.1 uncultured Candidatus Peregrinibacteria bacterium
AATTAAAGGAGGTTAAACAGCCACCCAATAGTATTCCTTCTGCCTCTCCTTCTACGATCATATCCCATTTTTCTTTATCAAAAGGGTGCAATTCATTTAATTTATTGTAAGTCATGAATTCTTTGAATTGATTCATAGTATAGTCTTTCGCATTCTTCCCCAATCCCCAGATCATATCTAATCCATAATAAGTATGGATTTTGCATTTGAGACTGATAACATTCAACAGGGATGTAATATCACTTTGTCCGAAAATCGCCTTTTTGCAGTGAGAAATTCTGGCAAAATCCAGCCTATTAAGCAACTCTATTGATTTTTCTCCTCCCTGACTGCATACAATCACATCAACCGAATTGTCTTCCATGGCACAATATAAGTCTTCAATTTTCATTTTTATTATGTCATCACTAAAATCTTCAGTAAGTTTCGCTGATTTACCATATGTGAATTGGATGTCGGCATTGTTCAAATTGCTCTCAGCTATCTGAACGAGTCGAGTTGTTTCTTCGTCGGTTCCAATTGTGGCAGATGGGCTTATAATTGCTATTTTATTATTTATCATCAATGATAAAATTAAATATTGATTTTTCTGTGTCTCTCCTCATCTGCATAATACCACCCACCACTTGGAAACTTCCACTTCTTAATCTATAATATGCCCACAGTTCAAGGTCGCAACGAAACATTAACTTATTCACCATGTTCATCATCGAAGGTCAGAAAAAGCTTCAGGGGACAGTCCGAGTCAGCGGATCCAAGAATGCAGTCTTACCAATTCTCTGCGCTGCTCTTCTTACGAAGGAGAAAGTCACGCTGCAGAATGTACCCAGAATATCTGATGTGGAAGCGCTACTCAAAATATTCGAATCTATGGGCGTGCATACGACTTTCATAGATCGCACCATCACCGTCGAGGCAGCCGAACTCCGGAATACAGGCATAGACGAAGGACTAATAAACAAAATGCGCGCTTCCATACTTCTATTCGGCCCTGTACTGGCGCGCCTCGGCGAACTCGATCTCAGCTTCCCCGGCGGCTGCGTCCTCGGCAAACGTTCCGCGCACTCTCACACATATGCCTTCGAACGCCTCGGCGCCCGAGTGCTCCACTCGAACGCCCGCATTCACATCAAAGTAGACAAGCTGCAATCCGCCAACGTACTCATGCCGGAGATGTCCGTGACTGCCACCGAAAATGCCATCATGCTTGCGGCAGTAGCCCCGGGCACTACAGAATTGAAATTGGTCGCTGCCGAGCCTCATGTACAGGATTTATGCCATTTCCTCGTCCAGATGGGCGCCAAAATTAGCGGTATTGGCACTCATTATCTGACTATCACTGGTGTGCCAGAGTTGCACGGCACCGAATACACTGTGACAGGGGATTATCTGGAAGCAGGCACTTTCACCATCGCCGCTCTTCTCACCCAGGGAGATGTACGCATAGAGGGAATTCCTACCTGGCAGCTAGACAGTTTTTGGCAGAAATTAGATGAGATGGGGGCTAATTATCAGCTGGAACCGGATGCAATTATCGTCAAACCTACCGAGAAACTCATCTCCCCGACACCGCTTCGTACAGCCGTATTTCCGTCTTTCGCCACAGACCTGCAGGCGCCTTTCTCTGTACTTCTGACGCAGGCGGAGGGAGAGACGCAGATATTTGAGACATTGTTCGAGGGCCGTCTGAATTATCTTTTCGAATTGGAGAAGATGGGAGCCAAGATAGAAATGCTGAATCCTCATCAAGCCCGCATTCGTGGTAAATCCCGCCTACGAGGCGTACCTATCGCCTCCATCGACATCCGCGCTGGGGCCGCAATGGTTCTGGCGGGTCTAGTCGCAGAGGGCACCACAGAAATCTCAAGCATCAAATACGTCGATCGTGGCTATGAGAATCTGGAAGGCAAGCTTACAGCCCTGGGGGCGAAAATCACTCGTGTGGACATACAACCCTAGAAAAACCGTGAATCCGTCTTGATTTTGTGTGTGATTCACGAATTCTTGACTTTAATCCGTGAATTTGCTAAAATACAGACATAAATTAACGATTTTTTATGTTTTTACCTGCCGCACAAAAACAGATAGCTGAGTTGAAAGAACAGTTTAATCAATTGAGGAAGGGCAAAGACGCTCTGCTCAAGCTGCTTGATGAAGCTGAGATTTCCGAAAGCGTGTACAACTCGAATGCCATCGAGAACTCTACCCTCTCTCTTCAGGAGACTGAGCAGGTGTTGCTGGAGATGGAAGTATCGCGAAAAGTATCTCTGCGCGAAGTCTACGAAGCGCGTAATCTCGCGCGCGTAAATGAATATCTGAAGAAGAAGCACGGTGCAATTCCGCTAAATCTGGATTTCCTGCTTTTCCTCCACCACATGCTTATGACAGGTATCAGCGACGCTATCGCAGGCCGCTTCCGTCAGGAAAATGAATATGTGAAAGTCGGCCAGCACATAGCGCCTTCTCCTGAGCATGTCGATAATCTATTGGAAGCAAATATAGAAAATTATCAAACCGATTCAGACACTTATTTCCTGGAGAAGATTGCTCGCTTCCATCTCAAATTCGAGAATATTCATCCTTTCAATGACGGTAATGGGCGCATCGGTAGAATTCTTATCAATATTCAGCTGATGGAGCTGGGCCTTCCTCCGATCATTCTCCGTGACAAAGAGAAGAAACTCTATTACCAAGCTCTCAAGGACTACGATCAGCATCACCACACGAAGAAGATGGAGGATATACTCTGGCTGGCTCTCATGGAATCCCTACACAAACGCCTGGCTTATCTTCGGGGTTATTCCATAATTCCTCTCACGAAGCTGGCCGAGATCACGGGCAAAAGCAAACAAACACTTCTCAATGCAGCGAAACGCCAAACTCTCGAAGCCTTCCGCGAGAAAGGCCTCTGGAAAATCGGAGTACCGATGAAGAAGCCGGCTAACAAATAATTCATTTCTTCCCATCCAGACTAAGCGCGACATCCCCCTCCAAATCCGTCCTGTGTACTGCCGCGCCGAGCCTCTGAAACCGCTCAAGCGTGCCGGCGAAAGGATGTCTGAATTTATTATCAATTCCGCAGGAAATTACAACCACCGCGGGTGAAATCAGCCTTACGAAATCCTCACTATTGCTTGTCTTCGAGCCGTGATGTCCTGCCTTGAGTATATCTGCACGCAGATGCAGCGAGGCCCTTCCGTGCACTGTTGCTCCGGCTTGTCTGACCAGCTCGGCCTCTTTCACTTCTTCCAGATCGCCTGAGAAAAACACGCGATTTACCCCATAGATAAGCCTGAATACCACAGAGCTATTATTTACATTATCAAATGAAATTCCCTGTAGACTTCGCTCCGGATATATCAGATCAAATCCGATTTTCCCGAGCCGCAGATCGAAACTCCCATCCACGAAAATGATAGGCACTCCCCGCTCCGCCGCCAATCGGTAAAACTTGTCATAGCCCGCATACTGGTACTTAACCCCACTCATCACAATCGAGCCAACTTCATATCTCCCTATCACCCCGAGTAGCCCATTGATGTGATCAGCATGCGGATGACTGAGAAACATCACTTTGATCCTACGTTCATAATACGGCATAATCCCGCCCATTCTGGCAAGCACCGTGTCATCCGGCCCGCCATCGACCATAATCCATTCCCCCAGCGGCGTCTCCATAAGTATGCTGTCACCCTGGCCCACGTCCAGAAACCATATATGAAGCAGACCATCAGGCAGACTCCATATCATCCAGCCCAGCATCACCATCAGTGCCGACATCGCCACATACAGATATTTCTTCATACATAATTCATAAAGACCGCCCCACTCTAGCTGGCCGATATGAAGCCAATATAAAATCTCCCTCTGCTGGACTTATAGCCATGCAGAGGGAGAAATGTTTAGTTCGTATCTACCACCCCCGATTATTTCTTCTTCTTGCGATTGATCAGAGCACTTCCTCCGGCTGATCCGAAGAGAAGCAGTAGTAGCATCTCAGGGCCAGTAGCCGGGAGAGTCATGAATGTCACCAGACCTTCACTTTCATTTCCTAGGCTGTCGCGGCTTGCCAGCTTGAAGTAGTAGACCATATCGGCTGTAAGATTTTTGAAATCGTATTTTGTCGCATCCTTGCCGAGCACAATTCCTTCGCCATAAGTGGCGCCTCTGTCTGTAGACATGTAGAGGACAAAATTGGCTACATCGGCCATGGTATCAGCTTTGGTTTTCCAAGATAATTGAGCTACCAGACCTGTCATGGCTTTTGCCATCAGGCTGCTTGCTGCTTCGGCTACTTTCAGTGGAGTAGTGCCTTCTGTGACTGGGGGTATAACTATTGTTGGAGCGGCTGGAGCTAACCCATCAAATGCTGTTGCGCTGTTCTCTACTGGCATTACATTTCCTGCAGCATCTTTCACCTTCAGGGCGATCAAATTGTATTTCTTGGCTTCCATATCGGCAGTTGTCAGGGTAGCACCCAGGCCATCCTCTGATACTGATACTTTTTTGATATTTGTGATTTTGGTATTGTCGTTGGCATCTGTAACGATGAAGTTTTCGGCTGCATTTGATAGAAGCACTACCGGTTCAGAGAAAGTCACTTCTACAGTGTTCGCGTCTACGGCCTTCACAGCTACGAAGGCAGGAGCGGTAGTATCAGCCGCGACAGCAGGTGTGGGATCAACTACAGGAGCTTCAGGAGCAGCTGGCTTGATTTCTTTAGCCTGAGGTACATCTGAGCCAGTGAAGACTGCGGTGTCGCTTGTCCCGCTAATCATCGGATTGCCGGCGAGATCTTTCATCTGAATACCGACAGTAAGTACATATTTGGCATCTTTCTTCTGAGCGTCAGTGGTAAGCACTACTGTCTTATTGGTGATATCTGTCGCATCCAATTCTGCTTTGGTGACAGCTAGAGCTGTACCGGCCAAATCTTCTTTGATATTGAAAGCGCTTTCCGGAGTCACTGTAGGAAGCTGCACTGGTTCTGAGAATACTACCTTCACCATATCAGAGAACACAGCCGAAGCCCCTCCTACTTTCGGAGCTACAGCATCAGCCGCTGGAGCTGGAGGAACATCTGCTCCAGGCACGCCTGCTTTGGCACTTACTTCATTACTATAGAATTCACTCTCATTGCCGGCAGCATCATAGGCTGTCACGGCGAAGTAATATGTTTTCCCGTTTTCCAGATTTGGTACATCATAAGTCAGTACATTTCCGGCATCCACGGGTCCAAGTGTATAGCTGGCTGAATCGACAGAGACTGATTGTATTCCATAAAATATCTTATATCCGGTTACGCCTGTATCATCTGTAGAAGCGTCCCAGCTGAGTGTAATCGCTTTGTCTTTACCTTCGGCTTTTACATTATTTACATCTGAAGGATAGCCTGTATCACCAGCGGCCACTAATTTACTGGACTCCGGAATAATCGGATTATCCAGGGCGAATACTTGTGGTACGGAAGCGACAATCATCAGTAGAAGCATTGCCGACTTCAGGTATGAATAATTTCTCATATTTGTTTTTATTTAGATTATTTTTTTGAAATCTTCAAAGTATATCACAAAACTGGCATTAATGCCAAACATTAACTATAATATTGACCAAATTCACCCATAACTATGAAAATCAAACTTTCTCCGCAAATTCTCAAGCATTTCCCGGGCATCGGCTACACAGTAATATTGATCAGAGATATCGCAAATCTGCGCAAGATTTCAAGCCTCACTCAATTACTGCGCGGCCAGGAAGTGGTAGCCAAGAATGAGCTCAAGAAGCCGGACAAACGCAATTTATTTGAACGTGTGACAAATCCCACCCTCGACGATGGCGATACATTCCTCGAATCCTATTTGCTTGCCTCCAAAGTGAAGAAAATCCAGAACGGCAAGGAGCTCGATGGGGCGAATAATCTGGTGAATTTCCTCAATCTGATCTCACTTAAATTCTTCCTGCCTTTGCACGGATTCGATATGGATCAGGCGGCACAGGACTTCACATTGCAATTATATTCTCCGAAGAAAGGCAAGAAAGCTCCAGAGCCGGACTTCTTACCTGCCACAGCCAATATAGCCATATGGTTCCCGAATCTCGCCGGTCTTCAAGATGAAGAGCTGGATCATCTGATAGGAGAAATCAATGCCATACTGCATAAATATCTGCATAGTCAGATTACCGAAGTCTATCATCTGGACAGCGAGAAACAGGAAGTCGATCTGGGGTATACATCCGAGCTGGAGACAGAGTATCAGAAGCAGTTGGCCGAGCAGCCACAATCCGCACCTATTGCCCCCGCCGCCGCCGATCAAGAGACATCGGACCTACCTCCCACTCAAATCACTTCAACTTCCACAGTAACACCGGAGACTACAGATGTGATAGATGGAGACACATCTGATTCTGAGTCAGCTACCACTTCAGAAGTCACAGAGGCTACCACGACTGTCACTTCCACTCCTCTACTGCACGCTTCGCGCTCTACGCTAAGCGCTTCAGACCCAGCTTTCCAGAGAGATGTACAGCTACTCACCGCCAAACAACAATTACTGGAATTACTGGCCGCCGCCGTCTCTTCTCTATACTCAGCCCAAATCACGCAGTCCGGCCATGCGGTCGAGGACTTGCTGGAGATCGAATACCCGAAAGATCACTCACACGGAGATTTCGCTACGAATATTGCGATGAAACTGACTAAACTGGTAGGGGAGCCGCCACAGCAGATAGCGGAGAAAATC
Source organism: uncultured Candidatus Peregrinibacteria bacterium (assembly GCA_903858295.1). GTDB lineage: Bacteria > Patescibacteriota > Gracilibacteria > UBA1369 > UBA1369 > CAIOIA01. The sequence continues at coordinate 6,741 of CAIOIA010000100.1, forward strand.
CGCCAGGCCATGCTTGCTGATGAGACCGCTGGAGGACGCGCAATAGTACAGAGCATAGAGACAGTTGCCCCAGGGTTTATCAATTTCCGATTGACACTGGATTATTTCAAGTCTGAATTGGCTCATCTACTTGCGGCGGGGGACGATTACGGCCGATCGCATGAGGGGGCTGGAAAGCAGATCATGATTGAATTTGGTTCGCTGAATATGGCTAAGCCTTTCGGCGCACATCATTTCCTGACTACGGTGATCGGGCAGACGCTGGTAAATCTGCACAAAGCGCTGGATTATCATGTCTTATCAGCTGATTTTCCGGGCGATTGGGGTACTCAATTCGGTAAATGTCTCTACGCTCTCAAGCACTGGGGCGAGAGAGAGATCATAGATCGTGATCCGATGAATGAATTGCTCAAACTTTATGTGCGTTTCCATGAAGAGGCTGAGCAGGATAAGACTCTGGAAGATGCGGCGAGGGCTGAGTTTCAGAAGCTTGAAGCTGGTGACAGTGAGAATCTCGCTCTATGGCAATGGATTATCGAAGTCAGTCAGCGCGATCTTGACAATGTATATCAGACTTTGGGCGTACATCATGACTGCCGCTTCCCTGAGAGCCGCTACAACCAGGCTTGTCAGGAATTACTGGAGAAAGGCAAACGTCTTGGAGTATTTCAGGAAGGGACGCTGGGTGCATACGTGGTTAATTTCGAGGCAGAGAAGCTGCCTACTGCCATAGTGCAGAAGGGAGATGGCACATCGCTCTATATCACGCGAGATTTGGCCAGTATACAAGACAGACTGACTCAATATCCTGATCTGAAGAAAATAGTTTATCTGGTGGATGTCGCTCAATCTCTGCATTTCCAGCAATTATTTGTCATGGCATCTCGACTGCATCAGGCTGATCCGACCTTCCCTATCACTGAATTTAAGCATGTCATATACGGCCGCATGGCCTTCGCAGACGCAGCTATGTCTACGCGCAAGGGCAATATCATACTTGGTACTGAATTACTCAAGGAAGCCTATACAAGGGCTGAGAAGCTGGTGAAAGAGAAGTCAGCCTCGCTCTCCGCGAACGAGCAGAAGCAGATAGCACAAGGCATCGCCATGGGCGCAGTGAAATACGCCATGATTGCCCAGGCTCCAGAGTCAGACTTCACTTTCGACTGGGACAAAGTACTCTCTTTCGACGGCAATAGTGCGCCCTACCTGCAGTATACTCAGGCCCGCGCCAATAGTATTCTCAAGAAATCCAGAGAAGAATCCGCTCCCGCCCATTCTGCGAAATCCGCTTCCGGCTCGAAATCTCAAGCCTCTTCAGACCAGGCCAGCTTATTCTCTTTCGACTCTGCCATGCCAGCACAGCCATCCGAGCAGGTCGCTCCATTCTCAGACACGCATGAATTGGCTTTGCTCAAATCCCTCACTCTATTCCCGGCCAAAGTCAGAGCTGCAGCGACTTCATATAAGCCAAATATTCTCACGACATACCTTCAGGAATTGGCCCAGTCTTTCAACTCCTTCTACGGCGCCGTCACGGTACTGAAGACCGCCGATCCGGACCTACTGGCCTCCCGTCTACACCTGGTCGAAGCCACAGCGCAAGTACTGCGCAATGGCCTGACACTTGCCGGCATCACATCGTTTGAGAAGATGTAGTTTGGATCAGTTTGTAGGCGCGCCGGAGGTCGGAGCTGCGGCGTGCGAAGCGCCCTGGATTTTCTCCAGCTGGCCCTTCAGTACATAATGGAATAGCACTGTGAATGAAGAGATTACTCCGCTGGCCAGATAAGTGCCCAAGGAGGCTATCTGATATGAAGCCACGGATGTAAGTGACACCCAGACACCGGTGATGATATTGATGGCGATACTGCTTGCTATAGCCATAATTATCACATTCCAGACCAGCGTGATGGTCTTGCCCTGGCAATTGTCCTGGCTGGCTTTCAGAGCTGTGTCTACAGCCGGAGTGTCGCTTTCCATGAAGTATATGAGGGCGAACCAGCTGTTTATGAATTTACTGATACCATGAAATATAGTCAGAAATGCCTTTACGCCGAGAGTAATAGCCGGTACCACCTGCTTGGAAGCTAGGGTGAATATCTGCATCAGGTCTATCTTATTTCCTTTGCTTTTCTCTATGACAGCTTTGACCAGAGCCAGATAAGCCACGATTTCGAGAACGATAGTGCAGAAGATGAATATCACCAGAGAGATAAGCGCTCCGGCCGGTCCGAACATAAGACCTCCCAGTACCATCGGCAGAAGTATCTGGGATAGAAGGCCTCCAGCTATCACAGGTATGGCGAATATCAGCACGAAATTAAGCGGGTCTTTCTTGAAAAGTTCCAGCGCGGCTCCGAGTGTAGCCCGGAAATTATCCCATATCATAGTGAAGTCAGGGGACTGACCATCAAGTAATCTGAATGTAGGAAGAGGCTTTGGTGTTGTATTTTCCATTTTGTTTTATGTAAGTGAAATCAGCTGCCCGGATTATAACAAATGTGGCGTAAACCACAAACAAATCTTCCTTATGGAATCTGTCTTATGGAGGCGGCACCCGGAATCGAACCGGGGAATGGCGGTTTTGCAAAC
>CAIOIA010000101.1 GCA_903858295.1 uncultured Candidatus Peregrinibacteria bacterium
AATTCCTGAACTTCTTGAGATGGTTTTACTTGTGGCAGAGCTGGGCAATCTGAGAGCAAATCCAAACCGTGAAGGTGTGGGTACTGTCATAGAAGCCCACATGGATCACAGTCTAGGCCCTGTGGCTACTGTGGTAGTCAGTACAGGAACGATCAATATCATGGATAATATCGTCATCGGTGAGAGTTATGGAAGAGTGAAAGTGATGAAAGATCAGACGACGGTCTGGGCTGTTCCCCTCACGACAATGGCACTTAGCTGTCATTGTCCGACTCCTATGAAAGAGTCACGCAGTATTCGAAGTTTATCTAGATTTGGTAGACTAATACGCCCCCTAGTCTAAACAGAGCTCTACCCCTGCATGATTTTACATAAGGCTAGTCCTAAAACTATATCAGGGAGAACCAGCTATCTCCGGGTTCGATTGGAATTTCTCCCCTACCCACAACTCATCACCGGATCTTGCAACATCCGTGTGTTCGGACCTCCATCCCACTCTCGTGGGACTTCATCCTGGCCATGGGTAGATCACCCGGTTTCGGGTCTATTGCATGACACTGATCGGCCTATTCAGCCTCGCTTTCACTATGGCTCCGGGTATTACTCCCTTAACCTAAACGCGCCATACAGATAACTCGATGGTCCGTTCTCCAATAAGTACGCAGTCACCCCGAAGGGCTCCTACTCCTTGTAAGTATAAAATTTCAGAAACTATTTCATCCCCCTATCCGGGGTGCTTTTCACCTTTCCCTCGCGGTACTTGTTCACTATCGATCACCAAACCTATTTAGTCTTGGAAAGTGGTCTTCCCAGATTCAAACCGGATTACACGTGTCCGATCCTACTCAAGAGACTGTCACAATGAATTATACTAATTTATGTTACGGGGCTATCACCCTCTATGGCTGTCCGTTCCAGGCTCATTCACTTATTAGAATAATTAATTGCCAAAGCTTACAGGCTTTGGGAGACAATTCTTACAACCCTCCATGCACAACGACTGTAACCTTACATGCACAAAGTTTAGACTGTTCCCGGTTCGCTCGCCACTACTACGGGAATCTCTATTTGATTTCTTTTCCATGGGTACTAAGATGTTTCAGTTCTCCATGTTTCCTCCTCTTGCGAGGTCATTAGACATTACTCTAATGGGGTTGCCCCATTCGGAAATCTCCGGGTCAAAGCCTACTTAGCGGCTCACCGAAGCTTATCGCAGCTTGTTGCGTCCTTCGTCGGAGTTTGGTGTCAAGGCATCCATTTTATACTCTTTTGAGTAACTTTTAAGATTTTACATTACTTTAACTAGCAATCATTAAAGATTACCAGTGTATCAATTTTCTATTCGACTCAATTATTAATTACAGAGTTTTTCTTACTACACCCGAATTTTTAACGTTCTCTAACTCCGGAAAATTCTCTAAACTGACAATCTTGTTTCTCCGTCGAAAGCCACCCCATTATAGGGACAGTTTAAGCAAAGTCAAGAAAAATCTTAGCTTTTTATTAATATCATCAATAACCGCATACAAACTGCCAAAAAGACCAATCATAAGGAGGTGATTTAAGTCAAATACAAAGAAATTTCAAAATTAAAGCAGCCAGAGTAATTATCTGAACTACAGAGTTTACAAATATTTAATCAAAGAGAGGAAAATTCCATCCAAAGTCCCCAAAGAATACATCAGAGAGCCAATCCAAATGACAAAACTAATAATAATAACCAAAGTATATGTACCTCCAGCACCCAGCTTCTCCTCAGCCCAATCCAGCTTTCCAGTAAACTGTACTATCTTATAGCGATAAATCATCACAAGTAGTCCCAAAGGCAATCCTAACAAAAAGACCAATACTTTATTCATAGTGCATTATATATATAGACTATATATATTATACCAAAAACATAATCATTTCGGTATACCAATGTCACAACATAAGTCATCCAAAACTCTGGGAATATACGTCCACATCCCCTTCTGCAAAACAGTCTGTACTTATTGTAATTTCCTTACATTCGCCCACAAGAACAAATGGATACCAGATTATATAGCAGCTTTAGAGAAAGAAATCGTAACCCGCTCAAGGCAATATACTGAATACAAAATTTCCACAGTATATTTCGGAGGTGGCACGCCGAGTCTGATAGAAGGAGAATTGATAGAGAAAATCATACAAACTATCAAAACAAATTTCAATTGTGACACCCTCGAGGAAATTGAGCTGGAATCAAATCCAGAAAGTCTTACAAAAGAAAAACTAGAAATATATAAAAGAGCTGGCATAACTAGGCTCTCTCTGGGAGTACAAAGCCTGAACGCTAAAACTTTATTGAAAGTCGCTCGCCCTCATGATGCGAAAACAATATTCCGAGCTCTGGATCTGATCAAAACCGAAGGCTGGGTAAATTTCGGCTGCGACATGATTATGGGACTCCCCTATCAGACATTAGGTGAATTCAAGGATCAACTTGAAACAATACTAAGCTACCATCCCACTCATCTTTCTTCATATTTCCTCAGCTATGATACCAAGAAAATTGATCTTTTCATCAAGGACTGTCCTCAGGAAGAAGAGCAAATTTCCATGTACGAGCATCTCATCAAGAGACTTAAACAGGCCGGCTTCGTTCATTACGAGGTAAGCAATTATGCGCTTCCCACCTACGAAAGTAAGCACAATTTGCGTTATTGGCAGCAAAAAGAATATTTGGGCCTGGGCATCGGCGCACATAGCTATATAGATAGTCAGGTCAGTGAAAATATTCGTGACTTTGATTCCTATTTAAAAGATCCTCTTCAATTTGAGGATTCCTATCAAATGGACACAGATGTTCTACGCATGGACTCAATAATGCTCTCATTGAGACAAAGTACCGGAATAAATCTAATAAATTATGCCAAAAAATACGGAAAATCAGAAACCAAAGAACTTCTGAAGCAAGCCAGAGAATACACTGGAAAACACCTAATAATTTCGAAAGAATTCATATCGCCTACTGAAGAAGGATTTCTAATAATAGATAAAATCACCAAGGACTTAATATAACTCTATAATTGAATTGAATGTATTGGTGGGCGATCGAAGATTTGAACTTCGGACCTCGTCATTATCAGTGACGCGCTCTAACCAACTGAGCTAATCGCCCTAAGTGCTTTTTTTGGTGGACTCTAGGAGATTCGAACTCCTGAC
>CAIOIA010000102.1 GCA_903858295.1 uncultured Candidatus Peregrinibacteria bacterium
GTCTCCCTGTCTGATGCTGATTCTGATGCTTTGGGGACGTAAGGTCTGAATGGGGTTGGTCTGGTAGGGATATCGTCGCGGTACTCCATATTGGCTCGTCCTTTTGGCGCCCGGTCCTGTATCGGTGCATCTAAATCGAATTGTCTTGGTCTATTATCTTGTCCGGAAGGTGCTTTAGATTTGGGGTTTATTACTCTATATCGTGCAGCTGCACTGTCTAATCTTGCTTTTGGGTTTATAATTTCATATCCGCCTGGCCTGCCATGGCTGATTTCTGAGTGAGCGTTAAGCATTGTGGCTTTTTCGGCTCCTTCAAGTGGATTTCTTGTGTCCGATGAATCTGTGAATGGAGTGGCCTGAAGAGAAGGACTATATCTTCTGCTTGATGGTGGTGCTGACTCTGCTGGTGGATTGAGTTGTCTGTAATTAGTGATAATTTCTAAAAGTTGGGCTTCCAGTGTCTCTTGACTGTATGGCTGGAGACAATGCCCATCTATCTCTGTAAATAATCTAATTCCGATATATATGGCTTTTGCTGCTTGGGCTGCACTTAGATTCTCATATGTGCCCGAGCGGCATTCTCTGAGACACATGCTGTTTAAGCAGTTTTTTGCATCTGTATCCAGGTTTGTTTTGGATGATGGTGGTGTTGATTCTGGTAATGCAGCTTCTGATCCGAAGAAAGAATCTGTGTCAAAATCTTCTTCCGGTCGAGCGCTCTGTGCTACCACTGTCCTCATCCGTGTTCCGGACTTTTTGCGGATTTCATCCGGAGCAGTAGATTCGGTCGGAAGTTCGCCGTCAATTAATGCTGACGGAAGTCCTAATTTTCTCAATTCTTCTGCAGTAGCTTCTCGGGAAGTTGATGCTTTATCCACTCTCCAAACCATATATATAAATTAAGAATATTTATTTGCAAATTCGAGTTTAGCACAGTCCAGAGAGGCGATTGCTAGAAAGACTTGTCAGATTTGGAAAGCGTTTTCACGAACCGTGTTTTACACTCTATTCCTCCTTCTGTATAATTGCTGCGTTTTATCGGAATAACTTTAATCATATGGAGGAGACTGCTGTGAAATTGAGCAAGATGGAGAAAGTGAAGAAGATTGCGCAAGTGCGGGTGATGCGGGAATTCAGAGAGTTTCTGAAAGAATACAAGATATTAGGAATAGCCGCCGGGCTTGTGATCGGGAGCGCTGTGACTTCTCTCACGCAGGCGATAGTGACTGGACTTATCACTCCATTTCTTCAGATGCTTATACCTGTGGATTCGCTGAAGACGCTCGTGTTTGTCGTGAATGGGGCGAGCTTTCAGGTGGGGACTGTGGTGAGTGCTTTTATCAATTTCCTCGTAGTGGCTCTGCTTTTCTTCATGTTCGTGAAAGTGCTGATGAAGAAGGAGAAGGTGAGTAAGGATGTGCTTATGTCGTAGGTCTCAGCCCTGTGGATTTACTTGCTGAAGCCAGGATTTCAGTTCCGGATTATTGCCGTCCATCTGCAGAAATATCATGCCCTGCTGGATTAGTGATTTCTTCACATTCATAATTACGCGTGTGGAGTAGAGCGGGATCAGACCCTGCATCTGTGCTTTCTCGTTGGCCGTCAGGAAAGGCGCTGTCTCGATGATGAAGAGAAGCTTCTTGGTATAAACTTTGCGGCGCTTATCTATCACCTGCGCCTGCGGGTTTTGCTTATAAAATTCCTGTGCTATCTCGAAAATGTTTGACATGAGATGTGGTGAGAGAAATTATTTCTTGATGGCTTTCAGATATAAGTCAGTCATGGCCTGAACCTCCTGCTCAAGCAAATCCTGGAATTTGTCGAGCTCGGCTTTTTCCATGCTGGGAAGAAGAATTTTCCACATGGTTTTCTCGTCGCTCTCCATGCTGGAGAGATCGAGAAGTTTGAGAATGGCCTGTATTGATTCTGTGTTGATGTTTGTCATTATTTGGTTGGGCTAGGGGATTGTGGGGGTGTTGTTGGGGTGGTGTCTTGCTCTATGGCTTGCGTGATTGTGGCGGCGGAGTCGTCGGCGTTGAAATTCCCCCAATCTGTGAAGTTCGCTATCTCTCGGCCCTCTGTGTTGTTCACGCGGATGTCTGTGCTGGATGTGTCGTTGTCGAATGTCAGATAATAAGTTTTACCTTTGTGGTCGAATTGTACTGTGATCTCGTCGTTGTTGCCGTCCCAATCGCCTTTCTTCAGAGTGGCCGTGTCGCCCACTTTCAGCTGATCGAGCAGGGCTAGTAGGTTTTTCTGCATGGCTGTGCGCTCAGCGGCTGGATTCTCACGGACGAGGTCGGCTATTTTCTTACCCTTGATTCCCAGTGCTTCTTTGCCTTTATCTACGATTGCACCAATTGCCCCTCCAGCTCCCAGAGCTGCCTCTCCTGCTGAGACTGCTCCGCCTACGCCGAGTATGGCGGCGATAGCGGCTGGGCTGCTCATCATTTTTTTCAAATTTTCGAAACTTACTTTGCCGGTGACAAATACATCCTGGTGAATGATGCGAAGTACCTGGATTACGGCATCCGGATCGGGTGGTTGGCGATTCAGGATGCGTTCGCGGAGAGAGCCGCCTTCGCCGAGGCCTGGGATAGCTTTCGATAGGAAGCCGGTATGGCCGATGAATGGCAAGTCGATCCCGTCGAGAGCTGGCCAGTATTTGACCAGTGCCTGGAAAATCATACTGGAAGCGAAGAGATCGGTGAAGTGATGTTTCCAACTGTTCGGCATGAGAATCATCAGGGCTGTGATAGTTTCAAACTCATTTTGCCAAGGAACTCTTTCCGGAGCTTTCTTCCCTGAGACATGAGCGGCGAGGTCTGTCATGGCGCCGAGACGAGGAAATTGGCGCACCAGCATGGATTTGCCCAGTTCACCGAAGAAACTTTCACGAAGTTTTTTGAAAATGTTGGATTTATCTTTCGCTTCGTCGGCGATTTCCGGTTTGTCGGATTTACCGGCTAAGAAAGTTACGATTTTGCCCAGCATGCCGCCTTCCTCTGGGGCGGCTGCTGCGCCCGTGGCGCCCGTGGCGGGAGCTTTCTTGTCGCCGGAGATGGCGTCGTAGGCGTATTTGATGATGTCTGGGAGTGACATGTGGTGGGGGTTAGGGGGTGGTTATGAATAATGTTGCGGACTTTCTTTAATAATTAAGACATCTGTATATGGAGAATATTGTATCTCCCATTTCTTTTGTTTAGAATCCATTGCCGATGTAATGATAATTGGTTCAATATAGTGTTTTGATCTCTCCGTTTTGTCATATCGTCGTATTTTTATATCTTCTTTTATAGTTTTTTCAATATGAGCTATCATTTCATCGTTATCGAGTTTACTCTCTTCTGCGTGCTGAATTGCAATTGCGAGTTTGTTTTGTAGGAGCTCGGTAAGTGATGCAAATGTACGTTCTGGTGCTTTTTTCTGTGTGGTTTCTGGAGCGGTCGATGGTTTGGCTACTTTTGGCGGAGTTGATGCGACTGTAGCTGATGGGCGTGGAGCTGGAGTAGCGCTAGGTGCTGGTGCTGGTGTAGTAGTTGGAGCTGGTGAAATGGCTTCAGCTGCGCCCCCCCCCCCCCTCTCTACCCGCTCCTCCATCATCTGATGGTGCTGCTTTCCTTTGTATTGTTACAGTTGCGATATTATTTTCGAATTTATATTCATAATTAATTGGTTCATTTGTACTTGGAATGATATAAAGGCCCTTTCCAGAGACGCAATTGAGTAATCTATTTAAGTTATCGTCTCTATCATAGTTTGGATGCCACGCGGGATTATTTAGGTAATTAGTAATAATCGCTTGTAGATGTTCAATATTTGAAGATTTCCCAGATGTTCGTACTTCTTCTTCTGCATTCAAACACTGTATTTTTACAGTAAAGGTAAGAAAGTTAAATTTGTTTATTTCGTCTTCGATTTGTTTAAATAGATTCTCGTAACCTTGTTTTTGTTGTCTTGGAGTATCGTTAGCTAATTTGTTCGGGAATGTTGCTTGTGTGGCGTCACTATTTAGTTTTAATAAATATGTTTTGAATTTAGCGTTATTTATCCTTTTTGGGATGTTGGCAATTAATGTGTCTAATTTTGTTTTTGCGGCTTGAGCGGCGGCTATTTCTGTTTCGGTTGCGGTTGCGTTGGGTGTTTTCTTGACTGTTTCGGCTGTCTGTTGTACTGTGATTTTTTGCACTGTTGCAAGGTTTAGTCTTTGACCTTCTTTGTCCCAGAACTCATCAGCTTTTGTGCCTTGTGCCGGTGGTTTAATTTTATCCAATTCTATTTTTAATTTTGCGGCTCGTTCTTGATATTTATCTTCTGTCTCTTTGGTGTTTTCCCCCTTGATATTATTATAAGCTTTGACAACTTCACTTTCCGCCCCTAAATCCATTTCTTTAATTATTCTTGCTGCTCTTGTTCGAAGTGAATTTCGGTATTCTCGGTCTGTAATCGCCTGCGTTTTCGGTTTCTCCGGTTTTGCTGGAGCAGTCTCTGGTGCGGGAGAAGGTGCAGCAGGAGATGGTGCTGAACTAAGCTCAAACACCAACCTTGCCTGTCTCTGGCTCCATGATGGTGATGATGATATGTATAAGTGATTCATGGCTTTGTTTATATGTTTTTTAGTTGTGATTCGATGGTGATCAGATTGTTGCCGTCTTCCTTGTCGGCGGCTTGGCGGGCTTCTTCCAGCTGTTTTCGGCTGATCTCGGTGATGACGTGCTGGAGATTCTCCGTGGCGGCTTGCGTCTCGGCGGCATTGGCCTCCTCTATAGAAATCACCTGGGCTTCGAATTCGTCGAGCTTGGCTAATGCCTGCGTCAATTGCTGGTCGTCAGCGTCGGCGAATTGTGCTTTGTAATCGGCGATGGCTGATTCGCCTAGTATTGCTCTGATTACCGGTGATTCCAGCTTCTGCTCGAAACGCTTGAAGTATTCTCCCTGCTCCGCCATCTGCAGTAGCAAATCTTCAGCCTCGTCCTGCTCGGCGGATTCGGCTTGCTGCTCCGCTTTCTTCAGGTTTTGGGATTGGTCTTGGCGTACTGCTGTCTTGAACTGGTTGATGATGGCGTCGTTCTGGGCCAGGAAATCGTGGTTGGCTTGATCCATCAGAGTGGCTTCTTCCTGAAAAATTGCGGCATAGTTGGCTCTCTCGTCGCCTGTGGCCGCGCTGATGCGGGACTTCTCGGATTCCTCCATACTCTGATAAGAGGCGGATTTGGCCAGTAGCTCCTGATATTGGGCGTCTGTGAGTGGTGCGGGGTTGGTGGTCGCGGAGGCTGTCATGGGGGCGGGTTATGTGTGCGGCTGCTGGTGCGCGCGCACGGAAAGTATTAAATCTTGATATTGTAGCATGAAATGGGGGCGGGGACAAAGGTGAAGATGGTGGAGTTGGAAATTAGGTCAAGGTCTGTCAGAATTTCGGACAAAGTGTTGACAGGAATTCTGACAGCGTTTATCCTTTGTCATATCAAATCTAATCTTAAGTATAATCTTCAGGTCGTCGATGAAAACACCTCAAAAAACAAAACTCGGTCGATACATCAGGCAGCTGCGTGAAATTAAGTCCCTGTCACAGCAGGACTTAGCTGATTCTCTCAACATTCCACGACCATCAATTTCACAAATAGAAAATGGCAATCGTGAAATCACTTTAACGGAATTTTCCAGGCTGACTGAAATATTCCATATCTCGCCTGATGAATTGTTTCAATACATAAGCAAGAAAAAGGAAAAATTTGCAATAGCGCCGAGGGCTTCTTCCACAAATTCCAAAATTACATTTTATCCAGAGAAATTTAGAAATCTGCTTCTATATATCCTCGAGAAGTGTGGCGGTAAGCCTAATGTCGGAGAAACAGTTCTCTATAAATTGCTGTATTTTTGCGACTTCGATTATTTCGAAATTAACGAAAAACCGCTCACCGGGATGAAATACAAAAAAATGCAGTTTGGGCCAGTCCCCACGCAGTCCATATACAACCGGATAATTCAACTAATGTTGAAGGAAAATCATATTTCTGTCGTCCAGGCACCTTCTTCAAATGGTTATCTCCAGCGTCGCTACATAAATTTTATTAAACCGGATATAAATTTATTCACTCCGCTTGAACTTCAGCTTGTGGATCGTGTCATCAACCGATTATCTGATATGAATGCCAGACAAATAGAGGACCATGTTCACCGGGATCAACCCTGGATTGATCATGCTATGGATGAGGAGATTCAATACACCAGCGTTTTCTCTCGCACAGGAGAATTCGCTCAACGAAATTATAATCAGGAGTTTCTGGATTCGGGACTCGAGGATTCTGTCGAAAATCTCGAACTCACTACGAAGCAAGAATACGATTATTATATGTCTTTACCTGAAAAAAATGACCAAACTAGAACAGGGTGACGTATATTTTGTCGAATTTGGGCCATCCAAGGGGCATGAATATGAGAAATCAAGGCCGGCAATAATTCTCACAACACACAGCAATCTCAAAATTCAAAATATAATTACATGCGTTCCTCTGAGTAGCAGGCTAGATAATAGATCGCCAGATGATATATTGATAAATAAAGACGGGCTAAATAACCTCTTTACGGACTCAATAATTAAAATGCGTCACCTCACGGCCTGTGATCCTGCCTTGAGGCTCAGAAAATACATTGGTAAAGTCGCGCCGGATACACTTAGGGAAATAAAGCAAATACTAAGAAGAATGTTTTTGCTCTAAGATGTTTTCTTGGATTTGTGGTTATATTTAGCATTTGCTGGACATATGGTGTGATTTGTCTGGGATACTCTTCTCGGAGATGATAGTCTCGACACAGAAAATGTAGATGGCTTGTGGCCGCCGTAATCTGCTCGTGATTTTACGCCCGGGCGGAGAATATTCACGGTTTTTAGTTTGTCGGGCGGAGGTGGTGCTTGAACTTATGGATATTTATGGATATAATGTGGTTAATGTAAATTATTGGTTCTTTATGAATAAATACACCACTTCGGCCTCTACCAAGCAAATTCTGCGGAAAATCGATTCGCTTCAGCAGAAAATTGTTTTGCTACGACCACTGCATCCTGATCTACTCATGACGCTTCAGGAGAAACTGAGAATCGAATGGACTTACAACTCGAATGCCATCGAGGGGAATACTCTGACTCTTGGCGAGACGATGTTTTTCCTGCGGGAAGGTCTTACTTCTGAGGGAAGACCGTTACACGATTATCTGGAAGCCCGGAATCATGCTGAGGCTATCGACGGACTGGAAGAAATAATCAAAGATGGAAGGGATATCACTGAGAGTCTTATCAAACAATTACACTCTGTCCTGATGAAAGGGATTGAATTTACATATGCGCGGGCCAGTTCTGGTCAAATCGTACATAAACCTTTCCAGGCCGGGCAATATAAGTCCCAGCCGAACCATGTCCTGACTCTTACCGGTCAAGTACATCATTATTCAGAACCACTAAAGGTCAAGGATGATATGGAGGCTTTGATAAAATGGTATCATTCACGGAAGAGGCTTCATCCGCTTGAACTGGCTGCAATATTTCATTATCGCTTTGTGGCCATACACCCTTTCTCTGATGGAAATGGCAGGATGGCGAGACTTCTGATGAATTTGATTCTGATGAAAAATGGCTTTCCTCCATGCGTTATACAGAATTCTTCTCGTCGAAAATATTTGGAGGTCCTGGAATCTGTCGATAGGAATCGTAATTATAGTTTGTTTGTGGATTGGCTTGGTGAACAGCTGTGGCAGACCCAGCGTCTGATGGAAGAGGTTCTTCATGGTAGGAAGTCTGTGAGTGATTCTGCGGTAGGTGGGGAACGTGTGGGTCGCGTGTCTCTGAATGAATTTCAGAGAAATAAATTGATTATGGATGTGATGAAGCGTGAATCTCCGCTGGCTATTGGTGGGATTTCCGAGTCTATACCTGATATCAAGAGACCGACTTTGAAGAAAGATCTGAAGAAATTACTTAATGCTGGCCTGATACGCGCGAAAGGGAGCGGTAAAGGGGTGGTTTACTTCCTGTAATACTGTTGGAATGTGGAGTTCCCGGAACTTGAGATAGATGTTGTGATAGAAAATGTAGATGGCTTGTGGCCGCCGTAATCTGCTTGTGATTTTACGCCCGGGCGGAGAATATTCACGGTTTTTGAGGAAGTGGTCTCGTCTTGCGGCGTTTTCGAGGTGGCGTGGGGGTGGTTGCCTGGGTGGTGGATTTGGAATTTTGGGCGGGGTGTGCTATAATTTAGGGA
>CAIOIA010000103.1 GCA_903858295.1 uncultured Candidatus Peregrinibacteria bacterium
TTTATGGGGTTGACTTATTGTGAAAAACATGTAAAGAAGTGTTGCTGATTGTCTGAATTGTTTCTCATAATCGGGAGGCGTTCGGCAGTTGGTGATCTGATGGAGGAATAGATGGGTGGGAAATGCTCGAAAGACGAGCTGGTGGCTGCACTGCGCGGCGTGATCGTCGCACCTACTTCCAGGCCCAGCCTGGACAATGACGAAGGAGGTTCCTTCCGCGAAGTAGAGCTCGAAGGATTTCGCTTCACGGTCGACGGTGATCCCAATGTGATCGTTCGACCCAGGAGTCATCGCATCCGTCGGCGAGTGAAGTACGACGCTTAGCTTCGACTATCGTCACAAGTAAGCCTAGCTTATCGACCGCAAGGTCACTCCGAAGATCATATCATTCCCCCTGTCGTGCGGGTTCGTACGACAGAGGGCAACCAAAACTGGATTTAATCAGATAGACTTGAAGTATTGGAAAAGATAGCAGCGAATATTTCCGTTGAAGAGTTTGCGGTTTTTGTCTGCCGGTCTGCCGAAGAGAGTAGGGAAGTTCTCGTCTGATGTGATGATGTATAGTGAGCAATTGCGGCTTTGTGTGAATTTATCACCAAAATTTCGATATAGTTCCCGGACGGATTCACTATCTTCCAATCGTTCTCCATATGGAGGATTCGTTATGAATGTGCAGTTTTCGAATTTGGAGAAATCGAGATCCTGGAAATCTGCTCTTTTGAAATGCAGATTAGTGATTCCGGCGCGAGCGGCGTTGGTCTCAGCGATATCCAGAGAATCGGGATCGATGTCGAAGCAATATATGGGGAGTTTCTCTTTGATCCCTGCGGCGGTGCGTGCTTCCGAGTAAGCTGATTCTATATCTTTCTGCGAAATCCATGACCAGTTCTGAAATGAGAAAGAGCGGCTTAGTCCCGGTGCAATGTTATGAGCTATCATGGCTGCTTCTATGGCTATGGTGCCGCTGCCGCAGAAGGTATCTACCAGTGTCTTGTCAGGAGTCCAGTCGGATAGCATTACCAGGGCCGCCGCAAGTGTCTCCTTGATCGGGGCCAGATTTGCCTGAGTGCGATAGCCTCTCTTGTGAAGACTGTCGCCTGAAGTATCTATACTGATAGTGAAATTATCTTTGTTTGATTTGACTATGATTTGATATTTTACTCCGGAATTTTCAGGAAGATTTTCTGTGTTGTGCTCCGATTGAAGCTTCTTGACTATGGCTTTCTTCACTATGCTCTGTATGGCCGGCTCCGAGTGAAGTGTGGATTTCACGCTTGTGGCCTGGATAGGGAAGGCGTCTGCTACTCCGATGAATTTCCCCCAATCCAGCGCATAAGTCTGATCAAATAATTCATCAAAGGTAGTGGCTGAGAATTCTCCCATTTTGATCTGGACTCGATCAGCGCATCTGAGCCATAGATTTGCACGGACTATGTCGAGCGCCGTGCCCTCGAATAATACTCGTCCGTCTTCTTTCCTGATCACCCAGAGACCGAGCTTCTTGATCTCATCGAAGACCAGTTTCTCCAGTCCGAAAGCGCAGGTGGCTATGAGCTCGAGTTTGTCGGATGAATTTTGCATGGTGGTGTTATTGAGAATTTGCGGCATATTAGCACAGTTATGAATTATTCACAGAAAGATTTGCTTTGTCCTTTAGAATGGGCTTAAATTGACGGGTAAAAAGTAATTCGATGGAGAAAGTGGTCAAACAAAAATCAGATAAAATAGTCGGTTCAGAGTGGTGGTTGAAATTGCTTGTTTTGGCTGTGGTGATACTACTTGTCCTGGATTCAGTACAGATACTAAACATGAGTACTGTGGTGACCAGAGTGGATAAATACAATCAAGGAGTGGTGGATGAGATAGGCGGATTTCGTGGAGATGTGCAGAGCTTCGCTGGTGATCTGAATGAGATTCGAAGATTTTTGTTGTTGCCGGAGAAGAATTATGCGAGTGCTGAGCAGGATCAGAAGCAGTCCGTGGATGAGCCTCAGGCTAGCGATAATCAGCTGGGAATGTATGCTTTCATCAATCAATACGCTGACTCAATACTTACAGAACAACACCGTCAGACTGAGCGGAAGGCATGGGATTCTCTCCTGAAGAATGCTGATTTCCTGGCGAAATTGAAATCCATTAATTTGTCTCTCACTGTGATTCCCGGCGTCGAGATGCAGGCGAAGTTGATAGATAAGATGGAGAAATCTGTCGATGGTACTCCAAATCAATTATATAATCAGCCGATTTTCGCGCTGGTATTTTCTCCAGAAGAAAATGTTTTCAAGATACAGAGTGTAATCGGAGATTATCAGATTAGTGACTACGAGCTGGCTGAATTTCCTCAGAAAGTTTCAGAATATATTGCATCTCATTTCTCTGAAGTGAGTATCAAGAAGATAGAGCTTAAGAAGCAGACTGAAGAGCAGGCTGTCCAGGCCTCTCAAGCTTTACAAACAGCTAAAATTACGCAGAAAGAAGATTTCGTAAAAACTCTTACAGAGCCAGCCTTCGTAGAGAGTTTGGCGGGCCTCGGTCTTACCGTCGCATCGCAGCCGAAAGAAGAAAATAACAAAATTATCTACAATGTCTCCGATCAGCAGGGACATGTGAAATTTGCTTTCGCCCTGGAGATATCTTCCGGGATGATTAAGGTGATAGATGGTAATCGAGAATTGAATGTGAAGAATTTCCTAGAAGAATCCGGCCTAAAAAAAAAGCCCTAGTTTTGCCGGACAAAATTCCTGACTATAGTGGAGATACCGTATCTGTCGCCGGTCAATTCAATTTGTTGATTGCCGGTAAGCATGATGGGCTTGTCGATGTGATGATTTTCGCGAATATAAATCCGACTACCAGAAAGATAAAGCTTATCAGTATCCCGAGGGATCTTTACTACAATAATAGGAAGATAAATAGTTACTATCCGCTTTTCGGAATGGATGAGTTGAAGCGGGTGATAGGTACGATTAGTGGCTATCAGATTGATAAATTCGTGCTGATAGATATGTATGCCTTCATCGATGTGATTGATTTGATAGGCGGAGTCGATGTGCATCTGGATCAGGCTGTGATAGACCCGAGTTATAAAACTTTTGATGATGGCAAGTGGTCTACTCTCTACTATCGTGTCGGGGATTATCATCTGAGTGGGAAGCAGGCTCTGCGCATCGCCAGGACTCGTCATAGCAGCAGCGATTTCGCCAGAGCGAACCGACAACAGATTATTTTGAAAGCGATTCAGACCAAGGCTAAGGAGTTTGGTTTCGGGGATGCTGGTACTCTGAATTCCATCGCTCAGTCTGTACTCTCCAGAACAGAGACAGATATTACTTTACCCGAAGCAATTGCAGATTATTTCCGCTATCAGGGATTTGAGATAGAAGGTGGTAATGTCCTGAGTACAGCCAATGTGCTGGAGTCGAAATTTAGCGGTGATCTGGCAGAGGAAGAATGCAAGGATAAATTGCCTGCGATTTCCTCGAAAGAATCTCTCGAAGTCATGATTGAAGATAAGTGCACGCAGGAAGACAAAGGACAATATTTACTTGTACCCAAGGATGATGATTGGAATATTCTTCGCTGGTATTTCCATCAATTGATAGAGAATTGAGATGCTGAGTTTTACCTATAAATTCTGAATTGCTTTTCATTTTTGTAGGGGTATATTTATCGCGCTTTTTTGCAGGTTTTAAATATTTTTTGAAATTATTTGTATGGGAAAAATTCGTAGTAGTGATGTAGTAGAGGCAGAAATCCCTTTGAATGAACATCAGCATGCTCTTTATATACTCACTGAAAGACAGTTGATAGGATATTTGACTGAAAGAATGATGCTTTTGGATAGAAATATGGATAGGTTGAAATGCGAATTAGAGATGGCAGTCATAGTCAGTTCAGTCTATGAGGGGTGGTTTCGGAATCAAATTGATGAGGTAAATCAGGAAAAATTTATGAAATTATATAGAGGCACTCGGGGGCCAAGTAATTTGTTTCGTGCATTATTCCCTGGGCAGGAGATTGATGATTTCCTGAAGAAACATCTGCAGACAAAGCCTGAAGAACTTCCTGAGGAGGCTGATACGGCCAGTCAGATCAGAATAAAAATCTTTGCAGCGGTTGAAGTCTCTGACGATGACTGTGAGTGTGCCGCGGAAGCCTAATCTCTGGCCAGATTATGAAGATATTTTATCCTCAGTGTTCTTGCTGAATGCATACAGGTAAAGTATTTCCAGTATGCCTAATGTATTGAGAAGCAGAAGTGCGACGAACCAGCCTTTGTCTGTCTGACGAGCCGATTTCCATAGAGCCCGGCCTTTCCAGTAGAGAGTCCAGATAAGGAGTAAAGTAAAAGTAAGCAAATTGTCTTGAATGATTTGAGGCATAGTGAAATTCAATTATTGGCTAACTTCTCCGAGTTGTGTGACTATATGGTGTTTACTTCTTCTTATCCTGCTTTGGTTTCTTCTTCTCTTTCTTCTGTCTGTTATCGCCCTTTCCCATGGTGTGTTTGTGTTAAAATGTAATGTTTGATTGGAGTATATACTAATATTTTTCTGGAATAAAGTTTCAAACAGTCTTTTGCTCATCCACCGCCCTCAGTTCGGGAGGCAACTTTTTTCATAAAAGGGCCCCTTGCATCCCAGCTATGAAAAAAGTTGCCTCCCGAACTGAGGGCTGCCTGTATCTGTTTTGAAAAGCTGCAATTCATTATATTTTCTCCCAATTGATAGGGGGGGATCCTATCGAGGTGAGGTGTTGATTGGTCTGACTGAAATGTTTGCAGCCGTAGAAGCCGTTGTATGCGGATAGCGGGGATGGGTGGGCTGCTGTGAGAACTAGGTGCTTGTCACGGTCTATGATTCTGCCCTTATCCTGAGCGTATTTGCCCCAGAGTAGGAAGACGAGGTTCTCTCCTTTGTCAGAGAGTTCTTGAATTACAGCGTCGGTGAATTGTTCCCAACCTTTACGCTGATGTGAGCCGGCTTGATTGGCTTGCACAGTGAGAGTGGCGTTTAGTAGTAGCACGCCTTGCCTCGCCCAATTGTCGAGATTTCCTTTTCGGGGCATGGTGATGCCCAGATCGGTCTGGATTTCCTTATATATATTTTGAAGTGAAGGCGGCAGTCGTATATCATCGTTTACTGAGAAACATAATCCGTTGGCTTGACCCGGACCGTGATAAGGATCCTGTCCGAGTATCACTACTTTCGTCGATTCGAAAGGACAGAGCTCGAATGCCCTGAAAATGTTTTTGCCTTCGGGATAGACTGTGGTGGTCGAGGCGGCGTGGCGTACGAATGAGGTTAATTCCTTGAAATAGTCTTTCTCGAATTCCGCCTCCAGAACTCGCGACCAGGAAGGATGGATTTTTACCTGTGGCATGTGTTAGGTTTGTGACAATGATTTAGTGACTGTGATTTTTAGACTGTGATTCCGCAAATAGTATTATATATAGAAATAATCGCGTGAGAACAATTTTAAAAAATTATTTCGGGTATGATGAATTTCGTCCTCTGCAGGAGGAGATCATCGAGACTGTCTTGTCCAGGAAGGACGCTCTTGTCATCATGCCTACAGGTGGCGGAAAGTCGCTATGTTATCAGCTTCCTGCGATAAAGCTGGATGGATTGACTCTTGTCATATCGCCTCTGATCGCACTTATGAAAGATCAGGTGGATGCTCTGAAAGCAAACGGTGTGCCAGCGGAATTTATCAATAGCTCGCTCACTGCTGACGAGATTGCGCATGTACAGACGAAAGCGGAGAAAAGAGAAATCAAAATTCTGTATGTGGCGCCCGAGAGGCTTTCTGTAGATAGCTTTGATAAATTTCTGCGAAATGTAGGCGTGCAGTTGATAGCCATCGATGAGGCTCATTGTATCTCAGAATGGGGACATGATTTCCGTCCGGAATATAGAAATCTGAAGAAATTACGAGAAGATTTTCCTGACGTGCCTGTCATCGCTCTGACTGCGACTGCTACCATGAAAGTCCGTAGTGATATCATCGAACAATTGGGCTTACAGAAGGCGAAGATATTTTTACGAAGCTTTAATCGTGAAAATCTGACTTATGCTGTCCAGCCGAAAAGAGGAGTCTTCGATCAACTGAAGGTGCTTCTGGAAAAACATAAAGATGAGTCTGTAATCATATATTGTGCTTCTAGGAAGACCACTGAGGATTTGACGGAAGAGCTGCGCAGGGCCAAGTACAGCGCTGCCCCGTATCATGCAGGGCTGAGTCAGGCTGTCAGAACTCAGACACAGGAGAAATTCATACGCGATGAGATACATGTTATTGTGGCGACGATTGCCTTCGGTATGGGTATAGATAAGCCGGATGTGAGACTTGTGGCGCATTATGATTTGCCGAAGAGCCTGGAAGGATATTATCAGGAGACCGGACGTGCAGGGAGAGATGGTCTGGCCAGTGAGTGCGTACTTTTCTACTCTTATGGTGACAAA
>CAIOIA010000104.1 GCA_903858295.1 uncultured Candidatus Peregrinibacteria bacterium
AAAATCGAAGGTTTTGGTAGTATCCTGGGGTCTTATCTGTGTCTCTGGAAGTGGACAAAAGTCTTAGTCTTATAACAAATCCGTATGTCTCAAGCATCACAAGAAATATTTCAGAAAATAATTGCCTTCTGCAAAAGTAAAGGCTTCGTGTTCCCCTCTTCCGAGATATACGGCGGGATGTCGGCGATCTATGATTATGGTCATTATGGCACGCTTCTGAAGAACAATATTCGCGATTCCTGGTGGCGCAGCATGACTCAGCTGCGCGATGATGTGTATGGCCTGGACAGCTCTATCTTCATGCATCCGTCGACTTGGGTGGCTTCCGGGCACGTGGGTGGGTTCAATGATCCGCAAGTGGATTGTAAGGATTGCAAAGCGCGCTTCAGAGCAGATCATCTGCTACGGGAATTCGACATCGAAGCTGACAAAGCGCCTCTCGCTGATATCAATAAATGGCTGGATGAATTGAAAGATGCCAAGAAACTAAAATGTCTGAATTGCGGCTCCCGTAATCTCACTGCTGCAAAAATATTTTCTCTGATGGTGAAGTCAAATATCGGCTCCCCTACTGACGAACTAAAGGAAGAGAATGTGGTCTATCTGAGGCCGGAAACCTGCGGTGGAATTTATCTGGAATATAAAAACACTATTGATTCTCTTCATCCACGCATACCGTTCGGTGTGGCGCAAGTGGGCAAAGCTTTCAGAAATGAAATCGTGGCCAGACAATTCATATTTAGGACACGCGAATTCGAGCAGATGGAAATGCAGTATTTCATACATGAAAGTCAGACTGAGACGGCTTTCGAGATGTGGAGAAATGAGCGATGGCAGTGGTATCTGGACAATGGCGTACCTGCAGAGAAAATCAAATGGTATAAACATGAGAAACTGGCGCATTATGCGTCAAATGCATACGATGTGACTTATGATTTCCAGAGTTTGGGATGGGATGAGATAGAAGGAATTCATGCCAGGGGAAATTGGGATTTGAGTCAGCATACCAAGCATTCCGGAGTCGATCTCTCTTATCTAGATCAACGAAGCAATGAGAAATATATTCCTCATATAGTGGAGACTTCTGCCGGCCTGAACAGAATGGTACTTATGTTTATCGATTTGGCTTATACGGAGGAGAAAGTTGGCGAAGACATGAGGGTTGTACTCAAATTCCCGCGTCATCTGGCGCCGATCAAAGTGGCTGTTTTCCCTCTGCTGAAAAACAAAGAAGAGCTCGTAGGCAAAGCCAAGGCCGTCTATGATCTGCTGAAAGTGCGTTACATGACTGAGTTCGATGATAACGGAAATATAGGCAAGAGATATCGCAGACAGGATGAGATCGGCACGCCGCTATGCGTGACTGTGGATTTCGACACTTTGCAGGACAATGCCGTGACTGTGAGGGATAGGGATACCATGCTACAGGAAAGGGTCTCCATCGATGATCTGAAGAGCTATGTGGAGAGGAAGATATATGGGTAGTTGACACATGAGATATTGCATCGAGTTTTGAGAAGAGGTTATATTAGGAAAACGTGAACAGCCCTTGTTTAAAGGGCTGTTTTGAAGTACAATAATGGGATCATAATAGATGGGATTATGGGAATGATGCGTAAATTAGCTGCGAAGGTAGAATCTCGGATTGAGAGGTTGAAAAAGCCTAAAGTACAGATTGAACATGTTCCTGAACGTTCCAACATTTCCCAAACCATCTCAATTCAACAAGATACCACCGCACAGGATGCAAGAGAAATTTATGAATGCTCTACAGAGGAAGCCAGATCAGATCTTTCTCCAGAAGTAAAAGAGAAGCTGAGAATCTTAGATGAACTTCAGGATTCAGTAGACCCGATCAAATCTATGAAAGTATCATCTGTGCAGGAAGATTTGAAAAAAGCTGTGGGGAATACGCTAGAACGATATGCAGATAGATATCTGTCTCCAATATGGAATACGTTAAAAGATAATTATCTGGAGCCTGCGACAGAAGGATTGAAAGATAAACTTATATTGTCCTGGCTCAACCTACGCGAACGTGTTCGGAGAATGAGAGCCTCACTTAGCTATCCCTTTCTAGACTCTGTATTTGAAGACTTTGAACACATGATGGATAATAAGTATCCTGCCACACCGCTATTCAGAAATCTTGCTGCAATGGATCCAGAGACTCAAGCCATGATGGCTAAACTACCAAGAAAAGTGAGAGAGCAGATCTGCCTGTATCATGAACGGTCAACATTTTACTCTGGAGCAACACAAGATCATCAGCCTATGTCCGATAGTGTCTGGCCTCTAATACTCAAAGAACCTTTCTTGTATTCATTCTTGGATTTTCTCCGTGAGAAGAAGATAAGGATAACTCCCTCTTCGCACAGTTTTCCGTATATAAAGCGTCTTTTTACCGAGTTTAGTAGTGATGAATTAAACAAATTATTGGTAGAAAATCAACAAAATGTATGGCTGGCAGGGTTTGAAAGAGATCTGTCTTACGACGATAAATGGGACCATGTCTATCATGTATTTAGAATGCTGAAAGATCAGCCGCAGCTATCACAGAAAACGAAGGAATTGTCTTATAATTCCGTGCCCCAAATAGCTCTGATGTGTGATTTCTTTGGTCGTGAATTGATGGAAAAGCTTTTTGGAAGGAATTATGACAAAGAAATCGAAGATAATTATATGTATTATCATCATGGACCAATCCTCGAAGGAAAGAAGAAGAATATATGTCTGGAGTACATCATGGAAAACGTGAGTAAAGATCAATTGGGATCTTTATCGATGTCACAGTTATTTGTGATCATGACGAATCTGGGAGTGATCGTGCAGTCTCTGCCGGAAGAGATACTGGATGACAGTCAGCTTGTAAAAGCAATATTTGACTTCAAATGGTCAGGTACTAGATCAGGAACTCTCGACGAAATGAAATATATAAAAAAGTGTAGTGTAGAGTTTCTGAAGACGAAGCGAGATCAAATAATTGCACTAGCCGGATCTGCGAAACAGTGGGGAGGAGAAGTGCTATGGGATAAACTCGAGCAACTGCCTGCGGATGAGACTGACGGACTTATTAAAGGTTGTGATGCACTGGCCGGACTTTCCTCTCTTAAGTTTGAGAAACCTGGTGAATATCATTGGGGCAGTCGTGATCTCAACAATGAAATGATAAATATGTTGATGGCTGCCGGTAAAGAAAATCTAAGGCCTGAATTAATCTCGTATATAAATAAAGTACTGAGCGGGTCTAAGGATGGACACTTCTTTTATGAGAAAAAGAGGAATTATATAAACGATAAAGAAACGTATCACCTTGAATATCGGCGTGGCGGTATTCGTTCGCAAGACATTGCTCAATTATTGAAGTTGAATTCATGGCTAAGCAATTTCCCTGAGCAGGATTATGAGTTGATTTTGACGCAGTTAGGAGTTACTCCTGAAATTGTTTGTATATTGGGATATATCAAAAAAGGGAGTATCGAATCAGATGATCTTAAGATGCGTCTTGATTATGCTAAACTGTCAAAATTTATAGAAGAACAGGAATCATCTGAGAGTAAAGAAAATCTAAACACCAGCAAAGCATCTCTTCCGAAATTTCTAGAATTTAACACACTTCAGAAGCAGCTTTTTCTCAAAATCTCTGAGAAAAAGAATTTATATTACAAATGGGGAAAGACGCTCCCAGAAAATCTGATAGATTTGAATAATCCAGAGAACATCGAATTGCTGACTCCGTGGCTGGAAGAAGGAGCTGCCTCTCGATGGCCTCTGACAGCGCTGCAGCAATTAAAATCTAATCCACGTCTGAAAGGACTATTTTATTATGTTCAAGACTATAATTTGTATCAAGATGACAAAATCTTCACTATTCTAGAAGAAATGATGAATGCGGGACTGTCTGACGAATACTTTCTGCAGGGAAGTACAGTTCAATTTGATAATAGGCATAAGTTACAATATTCCCTTCATGACGGTGCGAACTATGATGTAGTCCAGGCAGTAAATAGAGCCAATTTGGTTGCAAAATATATAAGCAAGCCACATCTAGGAAAAGCTATCGGGGAATATAATTATGTAAGTGATATTGAAGAATTTATATTAAAATTACAACCAGATGACCTCTCTTTCTGTTACGGAGGGGACCTCAAGGATGAAGAATCAATCAACCAAGCAATAAAGCAAAGCAACAGGTCAGTTGATTTCGGCCGCTTTATAGAAATAAAAAAATCATTAAGTTCCCTTGATAAATCCACCTGGAGAAAGAAACTTTTTGCTTTGAGCGAACTAGACGAAAACAACTGGGAAAAATTCAGGAAATGGCCACATCTGTCTGAATGGGTAAACTCGAATTACAAAGTACAGGATATTATCTGGATACTCACTACTGATGAGACCCTTTTGGCTGAACCCAAATTTTGGCAATATCGTCTGAATGAATCTGTGGTGAAGAATGCTCCACAGACATGTTTGGAAATATTGAGATCTGAAAAACTCCCTAAATTATATACAGCGACGTGGCAAATGATAGAGGATGGCTCTGATCCTGATTCTACGTTTGAAGATCTTGTAAAACTCCGAATTGAGAAACCTCACCTTTTCCGATCACCATATATCGATGTCGTAGAAAACCTGTCACAACTGCAAACACTGAATTACAGTGTATCAAAGGAGAATAATGCCGATCCGTTTGGATATGATACGGAAGAAGTAGAATATTCCAAAGAGGAGATTGAAATAATCAAGTCATATAGTGACCAGTACTTCATACATCCTGATTATTTCGATAGTTGCCTGGAAATGCATAGAAATCATGAGTTGGTAAGTCCTTCACCAGAATTTGATGAAGAATTAAGGAGAAAATGTGGTGGGAAGTACTGCTGGGAAATTCTCGAATGTTTACATAATTACATGGTAAATGGTGTCGGAGAAGCAGATGTGGAAAAAGAATTCTGGAAAAACCATGAAAAACAAAGTTCTGAAGAATATAGTTTGGTTTTCAATTCATTCATTCATAATGTTGAAAATGTGTTGCGCCAAACTAACGGAGTATCTCTACGTGAAATGACTTATGGTCGCTATCTGTCTTTTGTTACTGATAATAATCTACAGGATGTTTTCCTGGAAGTATTGAATAACGCCGATGATATCGAACAGCAAATATTTATATTCTCCTCACTAGCATCTGGTGAAAATTATCCGGAAATAGTGGAATATAAGAAAACAAAAAAATGCTGGGAGGGACTGGCAAAAATAATTGAGCATAGAAATTTCCACATATTCCAGAAATTATCAAAACCCTGGGAAATACTTGCTCTTCCATCAGAACAGACCGACGTATTCATGGGAAATCTCCGACCAGAAATGGTAACGTTTCAAAAATCAATCCCGGATTCACTCATATATAATTTGTGTGAATTACCTCAACTATATAATCACCCCAAGAGAGAAAACCTGTTGAAGTTTGTAAACCTAATAAATCAATCCAAATCCCAAGACTGGTATGGAAATATCAGATTCAGTTTCTCACTTCTGTGCTTTGTCGATGTAGATAAAGCTCTAGGTCAATTACAAAGCCTTATTGAAGGAACAGGAAACAAAATAAACCCCAAAGAACTCGCTCCAATCCTCAATTCTCTCGGTGCCAAGATAGATATGACTGATCTGGCTATATTGGCACATACATTTGATGAAAAAGTGATTTCATTTGCTGACACCGATAGCGTGCTTAGTAAGCTTGGACAAATGGATCCAATCACCAGAGGTCAGTTATTTAGAAATGATAAATCCGGTCTCATGGGGTGGAGGATATTTGATAAGACGGATGAGTTGAAACAAATTGGAGTTTCTGACGCAGATCTGAAGGCGCTGACTCTATTATATCAGGAAAACAATATTAGCTTCGATAAATATTTGCTAAAATCCTGGCAAATACCGATACTCTCATCTAAAATTTTCCGAACTGGAGAGCTCGTAAATATATGGAGTGCATCTGATCATACTGATGAAACTTTTGATATGATTCTAGATGGAATAATTGATGCTCATCATCTGGCAGAACTATTTGCCAATATCTATTATCTGGAATCGGACACGAGTATATATAACAAATTTAATATATCCAGAAGACTAAAATTGGCGACAGAAATAATAAACAATTATCAAAATTTCTTATATATACTGAGTTATGAATTTTTCGCTGAAGTAATACAAAATTCGGAAATACAGGGCCATATACTTAGAAAATCAATCGAAGAAAAGAAGCTTAACCAACTTCTAATCTATAACGGGAGATTAGCCCTTGTCATATTTAAATCGCTTGGTGAGGACCAAAAGCTTAGATTGGCTAAAGAACTTATCAGTAATTATGATGATTGCTTTGCAGCTATGAATAATGAATTATTCAAGACAACGCTAAAAAATGACGAAATTAAGGAACTGTTACATGATAAATGTATGGAACCATCAGCGCTGCTTAGTATATTCCATGTTGGAATAGATTTTGCTAATAACGTTATACAAACTTTTTCGAAGGAGGAGAAAGCTAAGGCTGTGAAATCATTAACGCTTTTATATGGAGATTACAGAAGTGCGAGTAATCGTTCACTGTTTGGAGAGGCCGTCGATGAAGTCAAACAAGAATTTCTTAATGCACTTGGACGTTCGGAGTATAGTATGTATGACAGAACGCGGATGTTGCAATATATATTCATGGTATCTTTCTCTACTCAAGTCTCACTCAATAATGGTGATATCAGCATACTTAGCGAGAAATTATCTAAAATTACGAATGAAAGCAGGGAAGAATATATTAATAGATTTGTGGGGCTTCTGAAGCATATCAACTCATCAAACTCAGATGATGTGCAAAAAATCAAAATGGAGCTTCTGCACGAGATAATTGAAATGCCAGGTACTGATGCTGATGAACAAGAGAACCTGCTAAAGAAATTGATAGCCTTTTTCGAGAAAAACAATATTCCACTTTGTGGGAAAGTAGCCGAAATATTTAGAAGAATCTATAGTAATAAGCGAATTATAGATAGCTTCCGACTCTATAAAGCAAATCGATTTACGACTGTCTTACAAACTCTGAATCCTGAAGAGAAACCCAACAATTACGAGAGACTGATGGTGCTCATTAGAAATGATTTGCTACATACTGCGCTTAGATCAAATGATTCCAATCTGAGAAGCTACTTCGAGAAGTTGAACAAATTTGCTCCTATTATAGATAAATTCCAGGAAATATCCGCAAAGGGATCGGATAAAGAGTTACAGGAGTTTATCGATGAAACTCCTGAATTAGCAAGTGTCTTCGAAATCTTTACTGTTGTAGTGGACACTATCGCTGGGCCGATCTCTGGAAATCAACCGAAGACTGCCGAAGACTTCAGAAAGCTTGAAGCACATATAATAAACTCTTTTGCCATAAGAGGTGACGGACAGATTAGCAGTATATTCATTAGAAATTTCTTTGGAAATTTCGGAATCAACTCAGCTAATGAAGGACTGGAATATATGGATAAAGTCATGAATGCAGCCACAGAAAGGAATCGTCTACTTGCTGAATGTGGTCATGTCTCCCTGCTCCCTGGTGATTATGTTAAGGGAATGGGAACAAAAGCTATCAATTTTGTTTTCTCTGTAGGGAATAAAGGTAAAGAATTTCTTGGTGCTGATACATGTGAATCCGACTCAACTCCATTTGATGTCGATTGGACTCGCGTAAATGATGATATACCTAATAATTTAAGTTTTAACCAAATAATTAGAGGAACCAGTTATCCACATTATAGCGCGAGTGAAACCGGAATTGGATTGATAATAAAAAATCGAGGACAGTTCTACAATGATAAAGATTACAATGGAGCGCGTAAAGCCATGGGCGATATAGATGGTCAGTACGAGACTGTATATTCAGGAGTTGTTGGCTGTGACTTTGCTCAGCATTACGGAATACGTACCGCTGTGCCTGTGTCAGAATTTTCTGCTGTGGTAGTCAATCCTGAAAAAATTATTGAATTCGAAACAAATCTAAGAATCATTAAGGAAAACATTGCTAGAAGCGGCATCTACATCCCTATCTCTGATGTCAGCGGGAAGATAATTTATACTTTTAATGAATGGAAGAATTTAGCCCGAGTATTTGAAAATATCCATTCTGCCATGGATGATAAGCCAGGTGATGGAAAATTCGACGAACCATTCATGCAGATAGTCGATGGACCGAGTGGCTCTACGCCACGTAAATGGTTTGAAGATGCGTCTGGAAGGAGATATCTGTACAAATTCTACGGTGATGTATTGAAGTCTGTAAATGAATCTTTCTACTGTGAACTCTATACAAGGCTTGGATTCAAAGCCCCTAAGACACATCTGGGGAAATACAATGGCAAAATTGCTTTCGTATCAGAAGAAATTTTAGGTGCCACCAGTGCAAATGGTGGACAACAAGACATAGTGGAAATGGAAAAGATCGAAGGATTTGTCGCGGACTGTCTGTTTGGAAATTGGGATGCACCACAAAATGACAATATACTCTTCACTGAAGATAAACAGAAAGGGGTGGAAATCTGGCGGGTGGACAATGGTGGTGCTGGTATTTTCAGGGCTGCGGATAATGAATGCGTAAGCAAAAAGAAAACCGATGAGGAGTTTGGAGAAACTATCCATGAATTTGAAAGCTTCTTTGATGCCTCGAAAAAAGGAGGATATATAAAACAAAAAAATAAATTATATCCTGACAGATTGATAGCACAGGCGGAATCAATATTGGCAGTACTCACTCCGGAGATTCTGGATGAGATTTATGAGAAATCCGGGATGCTCGCTGCGGAGATGGGTGAGCCTCGAAAATCCAATGAGATACTGAAGTCGAGACTTAAATTTCTGGCTAAGAAAGTCACCGCCATGAAAGAGCAGAGGAAAGCGGAAGTAAAAGAGCAATTGAAAGGAAGAAGTTTCGTAGAATTATTATCTACATATACTAAAGAATCAGATGAACTTCTCGGCAAACTTACGCCACTGTGGGCAGAACTTACTGGAGAATATGGATATCAGCATAATGATGACCAGGTCGGTGCTCACACAATCAGAGTACTTGATGCATTAAAATCTTCGAAAGAATACACTTCGTTATCACAAGCTGATCGGGAAATCGCACTTCTGGCTTCATTCTTTCACGATTTCGGAAAGAAACATGGCAAACATGGCACAAGAATTGGTAGAGATTATCAACATGATGAAAAGAGCTCAGTGATAGCAGAAAGATATTTGGGTGATTTGGGTTATGACCAGGCAACTATTGATACGGTGAAGCTTGTAATTCTGAATGATGGGCAGGTATCAGACTGGGCTAGAGGGAAGAACGACGGTCTGACTGTAGAAAGTCTTAGACAACGTATGAATAATAATGGACAAGCCATCAGGATACTCAGAGCTATGAATATGGCTGATGTCAGCGGATTGCCGGATGGTTCCAACACATTTGCAAGAATTGCAGATAAGTACAATGAGTTTTTCGATAGGATGATCAATTAGCCCATGATCCTGGGACTCCTAATGCCGTGGGAGCTGTCGCTCTCTCGCTTGCCCTAACTAAATTAAACGAGATAGGACTCAACAATATACAAACATATGAAAAACGATTAACTCAAAGATTGTTTGATTATCTGAAACAAAATCCAATGATTGAGCTTTTTGTAGATGAGAAGCATTTGAACACTGTTATCCCTTTTCGACTTAGAGGGATGGATCCCTCCATTGCAGCTGAAATTCTCAACAGAGATTATGGAATAGGGAATAGGGACTCGAGCAGGAAGTTTCTGTGTATATAATGTGATTCGGAAGTTATTGAAAATCGAGGATGAATCAGAAATCGTATCATGCGTACGAGAAGGTAATACGACCAAAATCCCATCATTAATCAGAGCTTCTATAGGCTTGTGCAACCGAGAATCTGACATAGACAGGATGATTACAGCAATCAGAGAGATAACACATAACTAACCCACGAATCCATGAAATCAACTAATGTTAAAGTTTTTGAATTAAACTACGATCATTATTCTTCGGGCAAATATGACAGGGATATTGTCAATTCAATCCCCTTTCACAGAAAAATGCATCAACTGATAGTGAGATTTATCCGAAAGAATTTACACTCGAAGCCCTGTGCAGTACTTGATCTCGGGGTAGGTACCGGGATAACCAGTAAATTGATTCAGGACGAATTACCACAAGCAGAATTCGATTTGGTAGATTTCTCAAAGAAAATGCTTTCTGGAGCCAGGAAGAGAATGGGGACTGCACGTGTCCAATATATATTTGGAGATTATTCCAAACTATCATTTAAAAAGAAATATGACCTGGTAGTTTCAGTGATAGGCATACACCATCAAAATACTAGAGGGAAAAAGCTTCTATTCAGGAAAATCTATTCACTTCTGAAAGAGGGTGGGGTATTTCTGTTTGGAGACCTTGTCACGCACAAAGACGACAAAATCGCTTCATTAAATCAGGCATTGCACTTCCATCATCTCGTAAGTAAAGCCACGGATCAGAAAACTCTGACAGAATGGGCTCATCATCATATGTTTCTAAATGACTTGGCTCCTATAGAAGACCAGGTAAAATGGCTTAAAGAAGCTGGATTTGAAGTGGAAATAGCAATGCAGCAAATGAATACTGCATTGCTTATTTGTAGGAAATAGGATTGAGGCCTACTTCACCTTCTCAAAAAGCATCATTGTATTGTTTGCGAAAACTAAGTTCTGCGTGAATCCTGAACTCATCCACCAAGTTCAATGATTGTTAGCCCGTATTCACAGGCCAGGATCAAAAAAGCTTCTTCAAGTTTTCTGAGATATCGTGCCTTTGCACAATCTGGGTGAGACATTAAATATTTGTCTTCCTCTTCTGAGCGTTTATCAAAGAGAGCTTCAATGTTGAGGTTCTTTATTAATTCTAAGGCTTCTGCAGATTTCAACCATTCACTATTTTTCTCGTCTATTTCGGGCTGATCATCTTTTTCATAGGCCAAAGCCAAATCTTGTATTTCTGAAACTAAACCAGGATGTTTTCTGTCAAAATCGTCAAATATTTGAGGGAAATGGTTAAGATAAACCTGATTAGAACGAAAAAATTGATGGAAATTATTAAACTGTGGAATTCCAAACCGCCCGAGTTTGAGGAGTTGATACTCTTTCGGTGTTTCATTATCTGGTACATTTACCCAATTTGTAATTTGCTTTAATAAATATCCTTCAGGGTATAATTGTTTAGACCTATATTGAAATTTTATACAATTTAGTGTCAAAATAGTACATCTGTCTGCTGGCGATACATCCAAATTGAAAATCCCAGCGGGAATATTGTCGCCACCTTTACGCATTTCTCGAGGAATATCTCGATGATGTTTTTTCAAAATTTCTGAAATTTGATCATCACTGAGTTCTTCACCGGTAGCGAGACTTTTTCTGAAATCATCCTTACAAGCTATCGCTGCCGCAAGCGTAGAGTCTATAACTTCTCTTTGCTCTTTGGTTAATCCAGATTCTGTTACTCCATTACCTATTTGTTGACGAACTTGAGCAATTTCTACGCTAATTCCATCATCTGGGGCAGTTGGAGCTAATGCTGCTTGCGTCTCTACTACTGCATCCTCTACGCTTGGTAAACGGGGATCTTGATTGTTTGTCGGGTTCATATTGACCTGACTTTCTTTTACCTCACACTTCTTTATTATGTTTGTCATAAATTATTGATGATAAATGATAAGAGAGCATCTTATTACACATATTTGCATTTGTCAATAGGTATTGATGACAAAATTTAATAATGGTATAATTGGCTTATGGATATAAAAAAATCTCTTATAGAGCTTGGGTTCCAGAAGAATGAAGCCAGTATTTATCTGGCTTTGCTGGAACTCGGCATTACTCAAGCCGGTCCTCTGGTAAGAAAGACCAAATTACACCGTATGCTTGTATATAATGCACTGGAGCGCTTCGTGGACGATGGTTTCGCTTCTGTGGTTCGCAAGAAAAACATTCAACTTTTCCAGACCACCGATCCTCACATAATAATTGATAAGATTCAGAAAAAACAAGAACTTGCGCAGGATGTAATTCAACACCTCAGGAAACTCCAACAGGCTCAAACTCAAGCAGTAACCGTGCGGACACTGATAGGTCAAGAAGGATTTGTCACCAATATGAAGGATATAGTCGAGTCGGCATCACGACAGAAAGACCACACTATGCGGATCATAGGTGGAGCCAGAGATACGGAATTCTATGAAGTCATAGGCGACTGGTATGATGATTATAAAGTAATGATAGAGAAATATGGTGTGAGGAAATTATTGGTTGCACCGGCTGCTCATTCAGCTGGATTTAAGAAATATTTTGCAAAAGAGAGAGGCACTGTATTGAGGACAATATCTGGTGGACTCAATACCCCACTCTATACGCGTATCACTGAGGAAATGGTTTCTTTCGAGATGTACAAACCGGAAATCCTGGTGATACAGATACGTAACAGTACTATCGCGAGAAATTATCTGGATTCTTTCGAGCTGCTCTGGAAGGCTAGTAGGTAAGTTTCTCTGCTATCCCGAATCTGTCTGGAAATATTCTGGCGTGTTTTATGATGGCATTTGAGTGCTGAGGGAGGCGAATTGCCAGAAGAGGAATGTGAATAGTATCACCATCAACGCTGGGGCGAGTATGGAAATATAATTCCTTCTGCCAGCTATGCCGAGATCCGCCGCTCTCGTCGGGGCTCTGCGGACACATCTCTAGTAGCCATAGTGACCACAATATACATACCCACCATTGACATGGAATTATTCGACATGATACTCTGTACCTGTACCCCAGGTGGGGGTTTGTAAATTCTAAACATAAGTCACATGGATCACTACAGTCAGAAAACAATAATCAATTTCAAGAAAGCCCGCACTCACATGGAGAAAATTATTCGGATGGTGGAGGATGGGGAGTATTGCGTCGATATCATGCAGCAGAATCTGGCTGTCATCGGGCTTCTCAAGTCCGCCCATCAGATGTTGATGGAAGGGCATCTGAATACTTGTTTTAAGAACGCCATGACTTCCAATAAGCCGGATCGTCATCAAAAGATGATAGAAGAAATTCTGCGTGTCACCAAGCTGCTAAATAAATAATTTCTACTTACTTACTATCATAAATATGCTTAAAACAATTATCCCTATCAAAGGAATGCACTGCAAATCCTGCGAAATCCTGATAGGTGAAAAGCTGGAGGAAATCAAAAACATCAAAAGCGCCAAGTTGAGTTTCAAGACGAAGGAAGCGCTTGTGTATCACAAAGGCCCTCTGGATATGGAGCTGCTAGCTGATGCAGTCAGAGAGGCTGGTTATGAGATAGGGGAAGAGAAGCCTAGAGCCTGGGTTAGCACTGATCTGAATGATTACGCTGATTTGGGTATGGCTTTTCTGGTTTTGGCTCTTCTGTATTTTCTGGGATCAGGATTGGGACTATTCAATATCAATGTCACCAACGGGAATCCATCAAGCCTGCTGGTTGTCTTGCTTGTAGGGCTGACTGCTGGCGTGTCTACCTGCATGGCCATGATAGGTGGACTTGTCTTAGGGGTATCAGCCAGACATAATGAGAAGCATCCGGAGGCTACTGCAGTTCAGAAATTTCGACCTCATCTGTATTTCAACCTGGGACGCATCATTTCTTATTTCGTATTCGGAGGACTTGTCGGCATGATTGGTAAAGTCTTTCAATTTTCCAGCCCTGTCCTGGGAGCATTGACCATCGTGGTAGGGATAGTAATGCTAATTCTGGGCCTTAAATTAATTGATATTTTCCCAAGATTATCCAATGCGAGTCTCACTTTGCCAGCAGGTGTTAGTCGATTTCTAGGACTTAAGAAGCATAATGAAAAAGAATATAGTCACCTGAATTCCATGGTTGTGGGAGGTATGACTTTCTTCCTGCCATGTGGATTTACACAGGCTATGCAGCTCTATGCGATGAGCACTGGCAATTTTCTGGCGGGCGCTTTGATTATGGCGACATTTGCAATTGGCACCGCTCCAGGACTACTCAGCATCGGAGGTCTAGCTTCGGTGGTAAGAGGAGGAGCCGCCAAAATGTTCTTTAAATTTGCCGGTTTGGTAGTAATTCTTCTTTCATTATTCAACATTTCAAATGGATATAATTTGACGGGGTGGTCACTGGATTTTGGAATGCAATCGTCGACAACTGGCCAGGAAACCAATGTAACGATAGTAAATGGAGTACAGATAGTGAAGATGACGCAGACTGCTTACGGCTATAGTCCGAATAAATTTGTCATCAAGAAGGGGCTGCCAGTTCGCTGGGTAATTGATGCTAAAGACACAAGCTCGTGTTCCTCAGGTCTATCAGTGCCGAAACTGGGGATTACCAAAAATCTGATTCTTGGAGAAAATATTGTTGAATTCACTCCATCAGAAGTAGGGAAAATCAAATTTACTTGTCTGATGGGGATGTATCCTGGTGAATTTACAGTTGTAGAGAATGACACGACTGCCGAATCAAAAGTTTCCTCCGGTCTAAACCCTATTACAGCGAATGCGAGTGACAGCATCACCAAGCCTGCCGCTGGCTCAAATTCTGTCTCTACAGCAGCACCAGTCAGTAGTCTTCAAATAATCAGGACAGCTTATGCTTCTAGTAATGAAGACATTAGTCCAAGCGAATTTAATGTGAAAGTAGGACAGCCGGTGAGATTTGATATAGATGTGAAGGAAAACGGATCGGGTTGTATGTCTACGATTATGGTGCCGGGTCTTTATAACTCAGCACAATATCTGGAAGCCGGGAAAGTCATATCTATGGAATTTACTCCAGATAAGAAAGGTTCGTTCCTTATTACATGCGCGATGGGAATTCCCAGAGGTGTTATCAACGTGATTTAACAGGTCTCATATTTCACTAATTTAATCATTATGAAATCAAATCAATTCAAACTAAGCGGTCTAAGCTGCGAAGCCTGTACCAAAATCATCAAAAAGAGAGTGGAAAGGCTGCCGGATATCAGCGGGGTTAATGTCGACGTACAGGGGAATCTCGAAATCATGGCGAATCGAAATCTGGATAAGAGTGAAGTGATCACAGCTTTGA
Source organism: uncultured Candidatus Peregrinibacteria bacterium (assembly GCA_903858295.1). Lineage (GTDB taxonomy): Bacteria > Patescibacteriota > Gracilibacteria > UBA1369 > UBA1369 > CAIOIA01. The sequence continues at coordinate 15,166 of CAIOIA010000104.1, forward strand.
AAGACACTGATTACAAAGTATTCTAGACAATTAACCACAATCACAATGTCAGAAAAAATATATAAAATAAGGATTACAGGAATGCACTGTGCATCCTGTGAGAAGCTGATATCCGAAGCTCTCAAAGAATTGCGGGGAGTGAAAGATGCGACAGTGAATTACGCGGAAGGAACAGGACAGATAACATATGATTCGACAATAATGAAAAGTACCAAAGATATTATAAAAATTGTAGAAAAGGAGGGCTATCATGCGGAGAAATTAAATGAAGGACCAGTGACACAAGAATTGCAAACATCTGATCCTGATAAAACTGACATTGTTGTAGAGGGTTCTGCTCCAGGGCAGCCTATCAAGATCAGGTTGGAATCTACAATTGAAGCGGAAGGTCAGATAATACAGGATGAGACTGGAAAATCAGTATTTAAAGGACAGATAAACAACAAGAAAAGAGCCGAGTTTTCCTTGCCGGAAGGCACGCAAGAAAAAAACAAGTTTATTGATAATTTCATGAAAATCATCAATTCTCCCAAATTTCTTGATATCAGTGGACACCAGGATAGTGGAGAAGAAAATACCTCACAAACTATCGCTAAACAGCCAGAGATTACGCATAGCGACTTAAATAAAAGAATTCAACTGTCTTTAAGCGGGATGCATTGTTCCTCCTGTGCGTCAATCATAGAAAGATCACTCAAGAAAGTATCAGGAGTCAAGACAGCTAATGTAAATTTTGCTTCAGAGAAAGCTTCAATAGTTTTTGATGAGACGCGTAGCCCTGTTCAGAGCCTGATTGACGCTGTGGGGAAAGCCGGTTATACAGCTTCAATTATCGATGATAGCGATCCTGATGCCGAAAGAAAAAAGCGTGAAAAGACAATTTCAAATTATTTTAATAAATTTATTTTTTCACTGGTTTTGAGCATTCCGATGCTGTATTTCATGTTCCTTGATTTCTTCACATGGCTTCCTGGCGGCAGCTTGTTTTCCCCATACATAGGAATTGTCTCTCTGGCGCTTACGGTTCCAGTACAATTTTACGCTGGATTGGGATTCTATAGAGGAGCATGGTCAAGCCTGAAAATGAAGACTTTCAATATGGACAGTCTGATTGCCATAGGCACAAGCACAGCCTTTTTCTATAGTCTGATCAATTACCTGTTTTACGCGTTCAGCAACAATTCGATCATCGGACTGAATGGAGCAAAAATAGCTGATCTGTACTTCGAGACTGCAGCATTTCTAATTACATTTGTGTTGATGGGTAAATGGCTGGAAGCCAAAGCCAAGGGTAAGACATCAGATGCAATCAAAAAACTGATGGGCTTGCAGGCCAAGACCGCGAGGGTAATCAGGAATGGTGTTACCAAGGACATCTCTATAGACGAGGTGGTACACGGAGACATTATTATGGTTCGTCCAGGGGAGAAAGTTCCCGTCGATGGAAATATAGTAAAAGGCTCATCTTCAGTAGACGAATCAATGGTGACAGGAGAAAGTATTCCAGTCGAGAAGAGCGTCGGTGATGGGGTGATAGGAGCGACAATAAATAAAACCGGTACATTTGAATTCGAGGCGACTAGAATTGGTTCAGAGACGACCTTGTCACAGATCATACGTTTGATAGAGGAAGCACAGGGATCGAAAGCGCCAATACAGGCCTTCGCGGACCGGATATCCTCCTGGTTTGTGCCAGCTGTAATCGGAATTGCGATTCTTACCTTTATTGTCTGGTTTTTCGTACTCAAGGCTACTTTGGCCTTCTCATTATTGGCCTTTGTAGCGGTAATTGTGATCGCATGCCCATGTGCTTTGGGGCTTGCCACTCCTACGGCAATAATGGTTGGCACAGGGAAGGGAGCTGAAAACGGCATCTTGATCAAGGGAGGAGAACCACTGGAATCTGCTCAGAATATTAAGGCAATCTTATTCGATAAGACAGGTACATTGACTAAAGGAAAACCTGAAGTTACTGATGTGGTCAGTATCAGCAGCAAGTTTGATGAAGAAGAAACTCTGAGAATTGCGGCTTCGATGGAAAAACTCTCTGAACATTCTCTGGCGGAAGCAATCTATAGCCACGCAGAGGAAGAAGGGATTGATCTGGAAGACGTTGCTGATTTTAATGCTATCCCTGGCCATGGTGTGGTCGGTAAAATTAATAATGTGGAATATTTCCTAGGGAATAGGAAATTGATCAATGATTATGCTCTACTGGATAGTAGCAAGATGGAAAGAAAAATTGCCAAACTGGAAGAGAGAGGTAAAACCGTCATGATATTGGCTTCGAAAGAAGAAATTATTGGATTTATCGCTGTAGCTGACACAGTGAAAGAGACTTCCAGAGAAGCGGTCGCCAGACTTAAACAGATGGGTATTGAAGTATATATGGTCACTGGAGACAATGCCCGCACAGCCAAAGCAATTGCTGAAGAAGTCGGAATCACCAACATACTTGCCGAAGTACTTCCTGAAGACAAAGCGGCAGAAGTGAAGAAATTACAGGACAGGGGGCTGAAAGTAGCTATGGTCGGTGATGGGATTAATGATGCGCCGGCGTTGGCACAGGCGGATCTGGGTATTGCCATGGGCTCTGGTACAGATGTCGCCATGGAAACAGGTTCAATTGTGATCATCAGAAATGATCTGAGAGACGTGGTCTCTGCTATTGAACTGGCCCGTGAAACTATGAAAAAGATTAAACAGAACATGTTCTTTGCTTTGTTTTACAACATTATTGGTATTCCAGTCGCGGCTAGAGTGTTTGTAGGTTTTGGATTAGTACTTAAGCCAGAATTGGCGGGATTGGCTATGGCTCTCAGCTCTGTCTCAGTGGTGGTCAATTCATTGCTATTAAAATATTTCCGTCCTGGCAAGAGAAATTACTTATCTATGATTGCTCCGGGCTTCATGGTGGTACTATTTACTCTTCTATTCTGGCAATTTGCAGCTCTGAGCTCACAAATGCCAACTGAAGACAAGGCTGAAAACTCCGTAGTTAAGACAGAAAATACAGTTACAACGCAAGTCGGCAATCAAGAAGTTCCTAATAATAAATTCAAAGTAGTTTATGCAGCTGATGGGACCCCTGATTTATATATGACATACGGGACAGGCAGCAAATTTGTCGCCAAAGAAGGGAAAGCATCTATTGATGCAGATAATGAGGTAATCTTCGGGGCTATTGAAGGCGCGTCAATGAGAAAAGACAATGAATTTAAAAATATCGGTGACGAGATTCCAAATTTCTTCGGCACGGATCCAGGCAAAGTTGTCGGAATCCTGGCTGATAATAATAATTTGATCGATGATGCACATATTGTCTCCAGTAAATCTTTCGATCAAATGAGTGGTCAAAAAATATGGTTAAAACTAGCGGAGAATGTTATTAAGAAATTCTACGTTATTCTGGATATTCCTTCAATTCCAGCTTTGTTGAGGGATGAAATACAAATGGCTAATTTCAATCCAGTTATTATTGGAAAGAACGCTTATCTGCCAGTAATAATTGGTGCTAATGAGGCTAAAGCAATGCAAAATGAAAACCTATTCAAGAAGGAAGGAGATTTACTTGATAATTTCTTCGGAAATAAAGCTATAGTAACCAGAATATTACCTCCGACAGGAACGATGCTTGATGACCTTCACTTTGTCGGAAAAGAGTTTGTCTTATAGAAGGTTGAACATGTTCCAGCGTATCAGTATTCAGCGTGGACTTGGGAATCACACCCCCAATTCCTCGCTGAATTCTTCTATCAAGTCCCAGTCTATGAGACATTGACGGAGAAGTGGAAACTTAACTGGTTTGGAGTGATATGGAATTGGTCTGATAACATTGTTTTTCGGGCTTCGGAAAAACTGGTGACCGCCACTTATGCGTTCTGGTCCCTCCATCAATCTTATGAGAATTCTGAATAACCTCTCTGTGCTGAGTTTATTTATCCTTTTGATAAATTCCTGTTTTCTGCGCTTCCTGAGACGATCTGGTGTCAGAGGAGCTGGTGATTCGGGTGGTTCGGAGCATGGAGCCGTCTCTTGTCCCCGTGCCTGAGAAGCTGACTGGGAGGATAAGGCAGAGACTGGTTCGTAAGGTATTTGCTGTTCCTGTATTGAAGGGTCAATAGCAGCGGACAGATACTCCTCGGCAGGAACTATATCAGTCAGGATGGATTCATCCATCTCTATCGAAGCCTCTACTACGTGCGCCTGATCTGAAGTGGATTCCACTACAGACTGTGCCGCTTCATGAGTGACAACTCTTTGGTCCCCTACCTTCGGTAGGAATGCGTCTTCGATGTCAGGCTCCTTGCCACGCAGATAATCTACTAGAATTTGAAAAAGCTTCTGCTTAAGCTGGAGATATTGAGCAGAATCCATTAATTCCGAAATCGAAATTCCCTGATTGCTGAGAAGAGTAAACTCTCCGTTACATCTGTTTAGATTTAGATTAAGTACTCCATGACGAGTTCCCATATCGATAGCTTTGCCTCCTCCATGCTTCATGACTATAGGCTTCTGTAGTGGTTCAGAATGACTCAAAACAACTTGGAAGTAACAAATCCCACTGGTCCCTTCACCAATTTCCAGAAAGTCATCAGCCATTATAGCTACTTTCGCTCTATCTAACTGGAATGGAGTAAATAGAATTCGACGATATTCACGAAGATCCTTGATTTCGTCAAAAACCCGCTTATTCTCCTCAGTCAAGCCCTCTGACTCTTCTACTGTAAGGCTTTTCTTCGGAGCGAGATCTGATAATACGGAGACACATGCGGAATCGCGGAAAGTGTCTCTGTAATTATATTTCTCTCTGAGAAAGCGCGTACCTATGAAATCCAGACCTCCAAACTGTTTATGCCAGATATAATCTAGCGTCGTAAGCGCCTCAATAAACTTAGACTGATCGCTTGGCTGCAAAAGCCCTTCTATCTCTGAAAACACTCTACTGAAAATCATGTCGCGAAACTGGATAACCATAATATTACGGTAACCTCCCTGAAGATGCTCAAGAGTCGCGATCAAATTGTTTATCAGATTGTACAGTGTGCGAATGCCCCCTTTGCTTTCTCCTCTGGTCGTGGCAGTAATGATTGATCTAAGCTTAGGCTTGAGATGATTAACCATTTTTGCTGATATCTCGATGAGATTTTTCTCAACTTCGTCATATTCAGGCAAAAGACTGACATATTGAATGATATCGTTTGGCGAAATATCTCCGTTTAAGACTAGTGTGTCGGCCTCAAGTACTTCACCGGTCGTGAGTAGCTTGCATAAAGCACGGACATTGTCTGATCCAAATGTGTTGAGAATGGTGCCAGGGACATCAGGCATGCGGCTCATACTCTTGATGATTTCTGCTGACCTGGAGGAAATGTGTTCCGGGAGGGAAGCAGGGTTCTGAGTTGTCTGATCTGGTGGCTTGATAGACATCGTAGTGTAAAGAGAATTTGAAAATGTAGAGGTCTGAATTTAGAACACTTTCGTGCTTCTGTCAATGCCATGGATTGTTTCGTAATTATTGGGTATTCTGGCTCTGTCTTATCCTTTTCCTGTCATTATGTCGTGCATTTATCGGTGTCCTGTGTGTAAATCTGGTTTGGAGAGAGTTGGTGGGAGTTTTGCGTGTAATCTAGGCCATAATTTTGACGTGTCTCGAGAGGGGTATGTGAATTTATTACTAGCCAATCAGAAGAAAACAAGTGATCCAGGCGACAATAAAGCGATGGCTGACGGAAGGCAGAAATTCCTTGATATGGGGTATTATGATTTTCTGTCTGATGATATTCAGAAGATAGTGGTGGCCTGGGTAGCGACGAGTGACAGTGCAGAACACAATGTGCTGGATCTAGGCTGTGGCGTCGGATTTTATGTAGGAAGATTGAGTGAGAGTTTTCGGAATATTAAGCTGTGGGGGATGGACATCTCGCGCTCCGTGATACAGAAGGCTGCCAAAAGGTATAGTGATGTACAATTCTCGATCGGAAGTGGATTCAATCTGCCTTTTCTGGATAATTCTCTAGACATGGTGATTTCTATCTTTGCTCCTTTTGACTTATCGGAGGTTAGCAGAGTGCTGAAAACTGGTGGGAAAGTGCTGCTAGTCAGACCCGGCCCTACTCATCTGAAGGAATTGGCGGAACTGATATATGACAAGTTTGAATTGCAAGGAAATACAGAGATGCTTCCTACAGAATCCGGATTGAACTTACAGAAAACATATAATCTGGAGAGGAAGATCGAGATCAAGACAAATGAGGATTTGCTGAATCTCGTGAGCATGACGCCTTACTACTGGCATCTGAATGAAGAGAAAAAGAAAAGACTTGAGCAATTGAAAAGCCTGACGGTCAGTCTCGATTTCCAGATATCGGTGTATGAGAAAAGCGGAAGTTGAGAATTATTTCTCCAGATCGAGGACTTCATCTATGCGTATCTGATTGACGAATTCGTGGACGTGAGAGACGAGCACCATGGCTCCGTCGAACTCATCCAGCGCCTCTGCGATGACAGGAAGGTGGCGGAAATTTATATGGTTGGTCGGCTCATCCAGTATCAGAAGTCCTGGCTTCAGCAAGACCAGGCAGGCAAAAGAGACTAAGCCTTTCTGTCCCTCGGAAAGTGTGCCGATCTTGGCATGAACAAGTTCTTTCGTGATCAGGAAGCCTGCGGCAACCGCACGTAGACGCTCCTCCAGGACTGGATCACCTGATTCCTTCAGAGATTTCTGTAAGGCCTGATGGACTGTGTCTTCGAAATTCAATGTAGAAAAATCCTGACGGTAATACCCTACTCTTATGTCTTTCCCGATGCTGGCGCCTTTGGCTGTGCCTGTGGCTATGGACTCGAGCAAAGTGCTTTTGCCTATGCCGTTTGGACCGGTGAGTAGCAGATGCTGATTTTTCCTCAAAGCTACCTTGGCTTTCTTTATAGTCGCCTGATGATTTCTGATCACAGTGAGTGACGATATTGTGAGAATTTCGCCGTAAAGCTCTTCCTGAGATGGGATAGTGAATGAGCGGATTGTGCGGTCTTCCCGGCGTACTTCTACTTTGTTTTCTTCATACTCTTCGACTTTCTCACGCATGCGCTTCGCTACCAGACGGAGCTTGCCCCCTTTGTGCGCGAACATATTGGCTTTATCCTTGTTTTCCTGGATTCCTTTCGCCAATTGAGCGTTCTTGCGGTTTTCTTTCTCTATACGGACAGCTATCTCGGCTACCGCGTCATAATAATTACCGACATATTGCTCGACTTTGCGTGTGAAAATATCCAGATACAGAACCCCTTCCGTGAAAGAGTTCAGGAAATCTTCATCATGGGAAATGACAATGCAAGTCCCCTGATATTTAATAAGAAATTCTGTCAGGTGAGCGATGCCGTCTTTATCGAGATTGTTGGTCGGCTCGTCGAGCAGCAATAAATCCGGCTCCTGGATCAGCGCTGCTGCCAGTAATAATCTGGCCTGCTGACCGCCTGAGAATGCATGAATAATTTTGTCGAGTGGTGCGTGCAGATGGACCACTTCCAGGATCTCGTGGATGCGGCGATCGAGGTCGTATTTCTTCTCATCGAAGCATTTCTGGAAGAACTCGCGAACTGTGAGCTGTCTATCAGCATGCGGCATCACCTGATGAGCTGTGGCTATAGAGAGCTTCGGGACGATATTTACAGATCCTGACTTGGGCTTAAGCGTCTTGGCGATGAGCTTGAGTATTGTACTTTTGCCCGCGCCATTCTGTCCCATGAAAGTGACTTTCGAGCCTCTGCGCACTGAGAAACTGGCTTCCTTCAGAAGAGGTTTGTCATGTGCGTATTCAAATGATACGGAATCAAAGCTGATGATTGTGTCGTGGAGAGCCATAAGATATAGTGTGCAAAATGAATTTCAGAAAGAAACCTAGCTTATTTTGTGTTAATTAGAAAGTAATATTAGAATAGCGCAGCGAAAAACACTTAACTTCACAGTATGAAACCAGAAATAATGGCACCGGCAGGATCGTGGGAAGCACTAGCAGCGGCTGTAAACGCGGGCTGCGATAGCGTGTACTTCGGCGTGCAGCATCTGAATATGCGCTCTAGAGCTGCTAGTAATTTCAACCTGAATGAGTTGGCTGAGGTGGCTGAGTATTGCAAGAAGAATAATATCAAGAGTTATATCACTCTGAATACCCTGCTGTATGAGCATGACCTGACACTGATGCGTAAAATCATTGACGCGGCGAAGAAGACTGGCATCGATTCTGTCATAGTCCAGGATGTCTCTGCCATGCTGTATGCAAATGAAATAGGCATGAAAGTGCAGGCTTCTACTCAACTATCAATCTCGAATTTCGAGAGCGTGAAGTTCTTCTCTAAATTCGCTGATACTATAGTACTTGCACGTGAGCTGGATCTGGAGATGATTAAAAATATTTGCAAAAGGGTGAAAGAAGAAAATGTGTGCGGGCCATCCGGCAAACCGGTCAAAATAGAAACTTTCGTGCATGGCGCGCTCTGCGTAGCGCAAAGCGGACGATGTCAGATGAGTCTGATCAGCAATAACACTTCCGCCCAGAGAGGTGCTTGTCTGCAGGAATGCAGAAAGAAATATCGAATTCATGATGAGGATAGCGGAGTAGAATTGCAGGTGGAAGATGGCTATATCATGAGCCCGAAAGATCTTTGCTGTTTGCCGTTTCTGGACAAGCTGGTGACTGCAGGAATCGATGTATTCAAGATAGAGGGACGTGGGCGTGCACCGGAATATGTGGACACCGTGGTGCGTGTCTACCGAGAGGCAGTCGACGCTATCAACGATGGTCAATATACACCAGAGAAAATCGAAGCGTGGATGGAAAGGCTGAAGAAAGTCTATAATAGAGGGTTCTCCGATGGATATTATCTGGGTAAATTGCTTCCTGACTGGAGCGGAAAGCCGCATAGCCAGGCCACAGAAGAGAAATCACACGTAGGAGTAGTGATGCATTATTTCACCAAAGCTAAGATTGCTGAAATCAAGCTCCAGAGCGGAGTGCTGCGTGTGGGAGATAAACTGATGATAAGCGGAAAACTTACCGGTGTGGTATTCGGAGAGATTCAGGAAATTCAGAAAGAAGGAGAGAATCTTGCAGAAGCTGTGAAACAGGATATAGTCACAATCCCCTTCCCTGAAGTGGTGAGAGAGAATGACCAGGTATATCTAATACTAAATAAAGAAGATGACTCAGAAAAGCAATAAAATCGTACATCTCCCTGAGAACTGTATCGGCTGCAATGCCTGCGTACTGATAGCGCCCGGAAAATGGCGTATGAATGGCGAAACCGGGAAAGCGGAGCTGATAAATGGCAAAGAGAAAGGGCGAGCTGTGGTGGCTGAGCTACTGGAACATGAAGTGGAAGACAATCAGAAAGCAGCTGAGGCCTGCCCTATGGGGATTATCAAGATTGAGGGGAATTAGTGAAATATATACTGTTTCGTAAGATATTCAGATGTCTCGTATGCATTTCGCCACTTTTCAATTGCGTTATATGATGTGATAGCCTATGATGCTGCCTATTCAACTAATTAAACAAGATTTATGGGAGATTACAATAATCGTGGAGACAGATCTGGTGGTGGAAGAGGTGGCTTCGGAGGAGGTAGAAATTCCGGGCGATCAAATTTCGGAGGTGGCGGAAGAGGTAGAGATGAAAGACCTCAAATGTACAAAGCTACTTGCGGAGACTGCGGAGATCAATGCGAAGTACCATTCAGACCATCAGGCGACAGACCGGTGCTTTGCAAGAATTGCTTCCGTGGAAATGATGGAGGTGACAGACCTAGAAGAGATTCCGGCGAGAGAAGCTTCGGAAGAGATCGTGACAGAGGTGGTCGTGATGAAGCGGAAATGCATAAAGCTACTTGTAGCGACTGCGGAGATCAATGCGAAGTGCCTTTCAGACCGTCTGCCGACAAGCCAGTATTCTGTAGTGAATGCTTCGGCAGAAATAAAAGCGCCGGCAAGAATTCTGAGAAATCCAATGAACAATTGGAAATGATTAATGCTAAACTTGATAAAATTCTTAAGCTAATCACTCCTGTCATCGCCGTCTCCAAGGAAATGAAAGTCAAGCATGATGAGGAAACAGTGAATGCAGAGCCTGAAGTAGCTGATGTAAAGAAAAAGAAAAGCAAGAAAGCTGCGAAAAAAGTAACAGAAGATGCAGAAGAGTTATAATTAATATCCATACATAAGGCCTGTGAGCGATAATATAACTCACAGGCTTTTTATAATTCTGCGATTTTCTCTGTTCTAAGTTTATGTGTTTTGATGTAGAATCTGTCGGTGCGAAAAACTATTGTACATATATCGGATTTGCATTTCGGGAGGATAAATAAGCCTCTGATTCAGCCACTTATAGATAAGATTAAGGCCGTGAAGCCTGATGTGATAGTTATATCTGGCGACATCACCATGAGGGCAAGGACTAAGGAATTTGTGGCGGCGCGGGATTTCCTGAAGAGCCTGGATTTTCCGCAGATAATAGTGCCCGGGAATCACGACATCCCACTATACAATGTATATTCACGATTTTTCCGCTCTTTGAATAAATTTCGACATTATATTACTGAGGATTTGGAGCCGGCGTATAGAGATGATCGGATTGCAATCTATGGCCTTAATTCTGCCAGATCTTTCGCCCTGGTGAGAGGAGTGGTCGACATGAATCAGATCAGGAAAATCTGCGCTGAGTTCGATAAACTTCCGCAAGATGTACTTAGAATAGTGGTAACCCATCATCCTTTCGATTTACCTGATGGATTTGGAGCACATAATTTACAAAGAAAGCCGGATGAAGCTGTGAAATTACTGATTAATTCGAAGGTGGACCTGATGCTGGCCGGCCATACGCACAAAAGCCTTATAGATCATGTGCCGAAGCAGGCTAATGGACGAGGATATACTCCTCTGGTAATTCAGGCAGGCACGAGTACTTCCGTGCGCACACGGCGGGAGTCGTATTATAATTCTTTCAACATTATCTCTGTGGATTATCCGCGAATGATTATAGAGAATGTATTCTGGGACAGGGAGAGTTGTGAATTTTTCTCGAAGAGAAGCCGTGAATTCCAGCATAGTGATAAAGGCTGGGGAGTAGTCGGCATAAACTAAAAATCGCCGCCGGGTCCGTGTGGAATCAGGCGACGATTCTTCATTTAATTACTTTATTTCTTATGCATGTCTGTATCGCAGCTCTGCATGCAGCGGCAGAATAATCCATGGAGACCTCCTACGATAAGCAATAGTGGCCAATATTTCACGAATGTGAATTCTGGCCAGACACCGAGTGTTCCCAGGAAGAATAATACACCGAAAACAAGCATCATAGCG